>JAAZIH010000274.1 GCA_012800995.1 Chloroflexota bacterium | reverse complement strand
TTAACAGTAGCTTGGGTGCCAACCGGCGCGAAAAGCGGGGTTTGGAGAATACCATGTGGGGTGGTAAATTCGCCAGCCCGGGCGTGTCTATCCGTTGCGAGTGTCTTCCAGTTGAATGTTGAATCCATGTTTATCAATCTAAGTGTATTCTTGCAGACCCTATTTTATCTTAATTTGATGGTAAGCGGGATTTGAATAAAGTTGAATGGATAGCTTTAGAATGAGATATAATTTGCGCGTTATGAATGATTTTAAAAACAATTTCGTGCGGGCTGAATTTCATTGCCATACTATCTATTCACCGGACAGTTTGGTGAAGGTTAAAGATTTGCTCATGGCATGCGAAAAAAAAGGAATTACGAAGATTGCCATTACTGATCATGGCTCAATGGGTGGTGCTTTTGAAGCCAAGGCTTTAGCACCAGAACGGATTGTTTTAGCAGAAGAAATTGAAACAACAGAAGGCGAGCTCCTGGCTTATTTTATGACCGAAGCGATACCGCAAGGTTTAGAGGTGATGGAAGTGATTGAGCGTTTGAAAGACCAGGGGGCTTATATCAGTGTGGCACATCCATTTGACCCTTATCGGGGTAATCAATGGTTCCCAAAAACTTTAGAAGCCATCGCGCCACATCTGGATGGCGTAGAGGCTTTTAACGCGCGTTGCTGGAAACAAAGTTTCAATGATTTGGCGTATGCCTACGCGATGAAGCATGAATTACAGATTTTGGTTGGTTCTGATTCACATAGTTTGCATGAGTTGGGGACGGCAACTTTGACCATGCCAGACTTTAACAACGCGGATGAGCTCCGCGAGGCTTTGAAACAAGCTGAATTTTCAGGTGAACTTTCGGGAGCCTGGGTGCGAGTTTTATCTACGTATGCAAAGTTCGCCAAGAAATTGTTTTAGTCAAGAAGCCATTAGCAACAAAAAAACGCCACCATCAAAGTGGCGTTTATGCTAAATAATCCAAACTATTATGCTATGCCAAAACGTTGCAATATATCAACAATCAGGAAGATGGCCAGCGCGATGTAAATGAGTGCCAAACCAAGCTTGACCGCGGCGGCGTGCTTTTTGAAAAAGTCAGTCAGTTGTTTGGACGTTGTGCCAAAGTAAGCCAATACAAACACAATCACCAAAGGGATGATGAACATCAGGTTATATAGACCGAGCCATAAGATGCCTTGTCCACGCATGCTTTCCATACTTATCATTGAGGTAATCATGGGCAGGTACATTTGACCGGTACAGGCAAATTCCAACAAAGAAATCAACAAACCCGTTACAAAGGCACCCCAATAGTATCTGCTCGCTCTGGACCCTTCGCGGATGGTTTTATTAATGCGTCTGCGAATGCCTTCGGGCAGGTTGAGTGCCATATCAGCGGTATCCCCGGCGCGGGCTTTGAAAAAGTCCTTAATGCTTAGATAAGCAAAAATGAGACACAAGACAGCGGTGATGATGTTGATAATCAGCCCAATTGGTTTGACTATCGCGGTGAGTTTTTCCAAGACCTTATAAAAACCAATCCCAACCAAAAAGTAAGCCAGGAAAACGCCCAAGGTAAACATTGCACCGGTAATCAGAATTTCTTTTCCTTTACGGTTGCTGATAGTTAGATAAGAGACAAAAAAGATGATTGTGGCAAAGGCACAAGGGTTTAAGCCATCAATAAGCCCAGCCAAAAGCAGTCCCACCTTGCCGAGGTCCTTGAACTTTTCAATCAGTTTGCTCTGGCCTTCAGAAGCGTTATATTCATCCCAGAATCTTGGCGAACCTTCATGGCGCATGGCTTCAAGAACGGGCTCCATCTTTTCCAGCTTGATTTCATCATTACCAATCCAGGCGTGGTCGCCGATGAAAACAGCCGGTGAGCCAAAGTTTGGATCAATGTTGGTGTGTTCTGCCATCCAAAGTGCCAGTGCAGCGGATTCGGCATGATTAAATTTTTCGATTTCGAGATTGAATTTCTTTTCAAGTTGGGCAATTTCAATTTCAGCGAAACCGCAATTATCACAGCCCGCGGTGAAAAAATAAGCCATGTGAATAGGCGGGTCGAAAGCACAGGCGCCAAGGTTTTCCTCCGAACACAGTTCGGGGTTGCCTGAGCCATTTTGACGTGGGTCTGAGCTGATCAATTCTGATGGGTCAAAACCTGGAATAATCGGAAAATCAATATGATTACCAGAAATCGCATTCTGGACTAAATTTTCCAGTTGGCTTTCGTGCTGCTGAATGCCTACCAAAATTGTATCGCCTAAAATGCTGACAGGCAGACCATGGCTGGGATCAAAGGTGAAATGTTTTTCGATTTGTTTCCAGGCAGCGAAGTTGTCATCAATATTGTAATATTGCCAATCAACCTGCCAGGGGTATTGTTCAAGCATGGGGTAAATGATGTTTTCAAGCACGTGCTTACAGTTACCACATTCATCGCGATAGAAAAACCAGCCTTTGGCGAAAGCACCGCTTCGGTCGGGTGTGGGCGCAATACCTGGCCCAACTTCTTGTTGGGGCAGGCGCGCTTGAGCCAATCGGGGTGTAAGCGTGACAAAGAACGCTACTAAAGCGAGAATTAAAGCATAGGTGAAAGCACGGTTTCGAGATGGTCGCATAAAAAAGTCCTATGGTGTGTTTAACTTAATACTCTACAAAAAGTTATTCTAACACGCTATTATAAACGAAAAATCAATACCACCTAAATGTGGTAGCGACAAACGGAATAAGATTTTGTGAAAGGAGAACGTTTAAACGTTTAGGCGATTTCCACTTTGTCCAGCGGGAAGGTCTTATTTTCATCAAGCAATTGATACAAGCCAGCGATTTGCTCTTGCGATAAACCCGGCATAACCATGCGCAGTTGGAAGGTGCCATCTTTAAAGGTATGGTTGACGGTGCGCAAAATATTCACTTTTGATTTTGAAATCAGTCCCGCGATAGATGCCAGGATACCCGGACGGTTTATTTCCCCAGAACCTGAAATGAGCAAAGAAGTCCAGCGTGGTGTCGTGCTAACGATGCCTACCAGGTCAAGCGTGTCTTCAAATTCGCGTAAGAGGATTGAGCCTTCGCCAATCGCGGCGTAAAGATCATCCACATTCGCGCAGGCGAGCATGCCCAAAAGGGTTGTGATGCGACTGGGCTCAAGGGCAGTAATATCTTCCAAATCTAAGATGCCGCGCTCGGCGAGCACGGCATGACTCATCGCTTTTCCTTTTTTACTGGCTTCTTTTAAGGTAACACGAGCCAAGACCACGCGCAATCTGCGGGCTGTGCTGGCGTCGCAGTGGTTTAACCATTCAGGCACCGGTACTTTCGCTGTGCCACCAGTGAGGACTTCAACCACGTCGCCCGGATTAAGCGCGTCATAGATGTGACGTTCTTCGCCATTGACCAAAACTTTGTTGATTTTATCGAGATAAAATTCCTGGATGGCGGCTACGCCGTCAAGCACAGTGGCAGGTTCCTGCAGGAAGCGTGTACCTCCGTAAGGGGTCAGAATTTGTACAGGATTATATTTGCTGAAGTCTTTGTTGTTGTTGATGCAATAAACAACGCCCCATGTGTTCTCGCCTTCCATTTCTTCGGTAGCGATGGCGACTTCAATGGCACCGGAGCCAGGCAGATAGCTGGTTACTTGCAAAGCACGATAACCGTTTTGAGGGGCGGCGATGTAGTCATCGAAGCGGTCCTGGTCAAGCAATTTGCTAAAGTATTTGTTCACACGTCCCAAAAGCTGGTAACAGTTGGGTTCGCTGGGTTCTTTGAGGATCATGCGGAAGCTAATCAGGTCGTTTAGCGCGGAAAAATCCTGCAATGAAGCTCTACGCGCACGTGCCATGCGTTGGAGTTTATCCCAGCTTTGCCAGTAACCGTTTACCGTAAAGCGCACATTACCTTCAAGTCCTTCAGAGCTCATCAGGTTGGCGAGTTCCGAAAGATAATAACGGATAAAGTTGGCGTTCAAGCGTGGGTCAGCATCGATCCTGTCTTTTACACGTTGATAGGAGTCGGGCTCGGCGAAAGGAAACGACATATCTTCAATCCAGCGTCGCCAGCTGTAGCAATTGAGGATGCCAGCCAGCTTACCATAAGCGCGGATAGCTTCGGTAGCCTTCTGCCATTGCTTACTGGGCGATTGGTATTGCAGGGTCATCAGGTTATGGCTTTTATCTGCCAGTTTTATAAGAAAAACAGCCGGATCGCGGAACATGGCGATTTTACGCAAGGTGGCAATTTCGCGGGAGGAACCATCGCGCGGGTTGCTCATTTTGGTGAGTCCATCAATGATATGGCTTACTTCTTCGCCAAGCGCGCCAGGGAAGAGAGCCTTGATTTCTTCAAAACTTTCACCTGTGTCTTCAACAGCATCATGAAGTAGCGCGGCGATAGTCCAGCTTTCAATACCAACCAGATTGTCAATAAACGAAGCGACCCACGCGCAGTGGGTCTCAAAATAAGGTTCGCCTGACAGGCGCAACTGGCCAGCGTGCGCGTTCTTGCCCCAATCCCAGGCTTTTTGAATATTGGCTGTGTGGGGCACGAAAGCGCTTGCGTTTATTTCATTGCCCATCCGTGGACGAATTTCGTTGACATCTGCAATCGTGACCATAGTTGCACCTTAAACTATGACAAAAAGTATAGCTTAAAAAGCGTGAAAAACCTAATTTTGTTTAAATTTTAAGTGCTTCTCGTTTGTCCAAGCTGTTTTCTTTCGTTAGTAAACTCTTTATAAGCTTTAACAGGAGACAACGCTATTCGTTTCATCCTAAGCCTTCCTTTAACCTGAAACAGGCTATTAAGGTATGAT
>JAAZIH010000273.1 GCA_012800995.1 Chloroflexota bacterium | reverse complement strand
GCCATCCAGCGAGAGTTCACCCACGAACATTGATTCTTCCACGGTAGCTTGTGGGACCTGATTATAGGTAATGAGAATACCAACTGCAATGGGAAGGTCGAAAGCGGGTCCTTCTTTGCGCACACTGGCAGGCGCAAGGTTTACGGTAAGGGCATTGCGCGGAAAAGCTAACTCGCTGTTTTTGATGGCAGAATAGACGCGTTCTTTGCTCTCTTTCACGGCTTCATCAGGTAAACCGACGATGGCAATGCGTCCAACACCACCTTGGCCATAATCCACTTCAACATCAATTGTGACACCCTCAAGGCCGATTACAGCGCAAGAATAAACGTGAGCAAGCATGAATTAAGTTTAGATGGAAGCTCTTGAATTGTCAACGAAACTGATTATCATTGACCCGAAAATACCTGCTGAGTGATCAAACTTAGCTGAGGCGTGATAATGGATGCTGCTTTTTTTGACCGATGGTCTTTGGAATATGATGAAGATGTGATTGCCTGCGATGAGGCAAATCTTTATCCTTTTGCGGGTTACAGACGCACATTGGAAACCTTGCTGAATGAAATTCAAACCAAACCTGGAGCAAGAGTTCTGGATTTGGGTTTTGGTACGGCGCGTCTGACCAAAAAACTGTATGAAATAGGTTACAACATCAGTGGTCTTGATTTCTCACCTGAAATGTGTCGTATCGCTCAGGAAAAAATGCCCAAAGCGCGTCTATTTTGCTTTGACTTTTCACAAGGTTTACCTGATGTACTCAAAGACAAGAGATTTGATATCATCCTGAGTTCTTACGCCTTTCATCATGTACCTGACTCGCTCAAACATGAGCGAATTTTAGAGTGGTACAGCGTTTTAAATCCGGGTGGCATGATGCTGATTGGTGATATCGCTTTCTTGAATGAGCATGCTTTGACGCTTTGCAAAGGCGATGTAGGTGGCGAATGGGATGAAGATGAAGACTATATGGTTTTCTCTTCTTTACAGCCTGCTATAGCGCATCTCTCACCAAGATATGAGCAAATCTCACATTGTGCCGGTATCTTGACTGTTCACAAAGTATAGTGATTCGTTAATTGCCAATAGTTTTTTTGTTTTTATCTCCCATAAAATTGTAATTTTGGGTTAAAATTCCTGCTTGTGTGCTATAGGCACATCACAGTCGTTAAACGAATTTGTTAATAGGAGAGCTGATGAAAAATCACAAAACCCCAAAAATCCTGCTAAAGCTAATCATGGTCCTGGTCGCGTTCGCGATGACTTTGGGCGCTTTTTCGCATAGCGCGAAAGCCCAGTATCAACCAGGCGAATGGTTGCCCTTTGGTACGGAAACCCAGGAAGCATTACCTAAAGTCAGTTTGCTTAGTGCAAATGCTGATGAAATTACGGTAAGTGCTAAAATGCCCGGTATCACCGTAAGCGAAACTGAATTGTTTGGCCAAAGCTTTCTCTCATTTGAGATGGAAGGCTACTATGTGACCCAGGATGTTGGCGCGCCGGCTTTGCCTGTGCTCAACCAACTGATTGAAGTGCCCCTTGGCGCGGAAATCACTCTTGAACTTATAGACAGCGAAGTTCAAACCATAAAACTCGCCGAGCATGGACTTAATCCCATGATCGTGCCTGTGCAACCTGGCCAGCCTAAATGTGAAGGCTATGTGCCCGGTGGTGAACCACTGGCCGAGTTTTACGAAAATGGCTTTTATCCTGAAAGCCCGATT
>JAAZIH010000272.1 GCA_012800995.1 Chloroflexota bacterium | reverse complement strand
GAAAGTTTTTTTTGATATGGTTGGTTGTCGGCTAAATCAAGCCGAAATTGACCTGATGGCAATGAAGCATATCTCAGATGGAGATAATGTTGTCTCAAAAGCAGAAGAAGCGGATTGTATATTCGTGAATACTTGTTGTGTAACAAAAAAGGCTGCCGCGGATTCCAGAAAGATGATTAGAGCTTATCAAAGGAATACAAAAGCAAAGATTATTGCCATGGGTTGTTGGCCAAGCGCGATGTTGGATGATGCGATCGAAATTGTTGGTCCAGAGGCGATAATTGACAACACTCAAAAATTTCAATTAATAAATTATTCCGCAATAAATTTTGGAGAGGTTCATCAAAAGCCAAAATTAGGAGGCAGACATCGTACAAGATCATTTGTAAAAGTCCAGGATGGATGTTTGAACCAATGTGCTTTTTGTTTAACTACGATCGCCCGTGGTAAATCGAAGAGTGCTAACAAAGAATCAATCATCCAATACATTCATAAGCTTGAAGAATTGAATGTAAAAGAAATTGTATTAACTGGTGTGCAACTGGGGAGTTGGGGTAAAGATTTTTTGCAGAAAAAGAGTTTATTCCAACTAATTGAACAAATTCTAAAAAAGACTAATATACCTCGTATTCGTCTTTCTTCAATTGAACCTTGGGATGTTAACGAAAACCTTATTGGCTTATTCAATGAACAGCGTATTTGTCCTCATTTGCATATTCCTGTTCAGAGCGCCTCAAATGAGGTTTTGAAGGCAATGCGCAGGCCATCTACAAAAGAAAAACTATTTGAACTTTTCGACATGGTTCACAATAAAGCTCCTGGAGTTGCCGTTACAACGGATATTATTGTTGGATTCCCAGATGAAAGCGAAAATGATTTTCTGCAAACTATCCAATTCATAAAAGAAGCAGGATTAACTGGCGGTCATGTCTTTAGTTTTTCGCCAATGCCTGGGACGATAGCTGCAACGATTACAGAGCAAATCGCACCAACTATTGTAAAAGATCGAAATAAAACTGTCAGATTACTTTTTACAGAACTCAAAAATAAATATCTTCAAAGTCGTTTAAAATCAAATGCAACCGTTTTGTTTGAAAGCAAAATGCGCATAGATAATAATGCTTTCTGGACAGGTTTTAGCGAAGACATGCTACGTGTTATTGTTCCTAACAGAGAAAACTTGAAGAATGCAATCCATCCGGTAGAATTAAAAAGCATTAATGATTGTCTTATCATTGGTAGATTGATAAACAATTAGGTTTTATACTTTATAAGAAGTAATTAACAGTAAAAATCTTTCATTCCTTTATAATCTGTATTTGTTTATGAAGGGGTTTCACAGTCATTGGTTACTTATGGGGATGTCATAATCTCTGTGACTAACAACAAACAGAGCTCGTTTTGCTTGACGTGATTTGATTTTCAGGTAAAATTCTAAAGTTATGAATTTGACTACTGCATCCTGTTGCTCATGCGTCAGGATATGAAAGGATTTTTGAAATGACGAAACGAACCTATCAACCAAAGCGACGTCGTCGTGTACGGGAGCACGGCTTTCGGGCTCGCATGAAAACTGCTGGTGGACAAGCTGTGTTAAAGCGCAGACGCCTACGCGGTCGGCATAAGTTAGCTGCGGTTGCAAATAACCATGTCAAGCGCGTTAGCTGGTAAATAAAAAAACACTTGTTTTGTGAGCAATGTTACAGTTAGATATCGAATTAAGAATTCCCAGCAAATTCTTGAAATAAAACGGTTTGGGGATTCTTTTTCTGACTCTAATTTGGTATTAGTTATAAAGCGGAATAATTTAAGCTACTCACGCTATACAGTAATTGCCAGCAAAGTTGTTGGTGGCGCAGTGCAAAGAAATCGATGTAAAAGACGAATACGTTATCGGGCAAACAATATTTTAGATAAAATTAAGCCATGTTTCGACTTGCTCTTTATTGCCAGACAAGCAACTTTAAGTTGTAGCCCGACTGAACTTGACAACTCGATTTATACATTATTGAGCCGAGCAAATCTTTTGGATACAGATGAATTCGCAAATAAATGAAGTGGTGAACACATACCCTGACCCACCACTGAAAGACTTAAATCTTAATTTACTGACATTACCCCGATATCTTTGCTTGCTCATTATTAAAGCTTACCAACGGTGGCTTTCACCTGGTATTGCACAAAACGCATGTAAATACTATCCAACTTGTTCACATTACGGATACCAGGCAATTTACAAATATGGGTTAATAAAAGGTGGCTGGTTAACCATAAAACGCATTGCACGGTGTAATCCATTTAGTGAGGGTGGGATTGACCCTATTCCGTAACAGAGGAGATTAATGAAAACGAAATATTTAAAAATACTGCTTCTTGCCATTATCAGCCTTTTTCTGCTCGTTGGCTGTGCAGGAGGACCGCTTGCACAGAGCACACCTGGATTGAACGCTAACGATACACATGTATTTTTATCTGCAGTGAACAAAGTCTACAAAATTGATTTAGAGAATGGCATGGAAGTTTGGCGTTACCCAGCTGACAATACCCGAATGGTAACTTATGCTCCAGTCATGTTTCAAGATGAGGAATTCATCTTTGGTGACATGTTCAATAAATTGCATAAATTGAACATTGATAACCCCCTACAAAAATCTTGGGAATCTACTGACGCAAAAGGATGGTATCAAGCTAAGGTCGCAGAGTCAGATGGTATCGTCATAGCCCCAAACACTGACCGAAATATATATGCATTTAATAGTAATGACGGCTCGCTATTATGGAAGCATGAAGATAACTTTGCGTTTATCTCTGAACCTCTGATTATTGGACAAACGGTTATTATTAGTTCGCAAAATCACAAAATCCTTTTCTTAGACCTGAAAACGGGTAATGAAAAAGATCAGCCATTAGACATGCAAGGTGCAGTGATGGCAGCGCCATATTATATTGAAGAAACGGGTTATATTTATGTTGGCAGTCTGGGCAACGAATTTATTGCTATTGATGCTAAATCACATAAAATCGCGTGGCGTTATGATGGGTCAATAGAGAAACTTTCTGGCATTTGGGCAAAACCAATCTATCTTCAAGGACAACTTATATTCAACGACGATAAAGGCAATATCGCATCGGTTGATCCTTACTCTGGTAAAGAAAATTGGGTAATGCTCGAACAGGGCAAGATGTTGGCAGGTTTGGCAGCTGTAAATGACAATAGTTTTATTGTTGCAGCAGAAGATGGCAGCATTAAATTGTTTGATATCGATAGAAAACCACTTTTACAGTTCAATATTGAAAAAGCCACAATTTATACAACACCGCTTGTCACGGAAAAACTCATCCTCATTGCACCAGTAGGCGCAGAATATACGCTCTATGCTTATCCTATAGAAACTACTGGTATGCCACAGTGGACATTCAAACCAACGAAATAAGGAGAGAAAAATGAACATTTGGGAACTCATTATTGTCCAACCAATGACCAACATTCTTCTCGTAATTACAATGTTGGTAAAAAATTTTGGCGTTGCGATTATTCTGTTTACGCTTCTTATAAAATTGCTGACAATTCCATTGACAGCGAAGCAGGTCAAATCACGTCGTGAGATGGCTGACCTTCAAAATGATCCACAATACAAGAAAATCATGGAGAAGTACAAAGATGACCGCGAAAAATTAGCGCTTGAACAACAACGAATCTATAAAGAAAAAGGCATCAGCCCATTTAGTTCGTGTTTACCACTGATTCTGCAAATGCCCATTATTTTTGGTCTTTACCAGGCAATTATGCGGGCAATGGCAAGTACTCCTGTTGAATTGCTTAAACTCGAACGCATTATTTATCCGTTCTTAGACGTCAACAAAATCATTCCAATACAAAACCGCTTCTTGTGGATGGATTTGGGTCAACCAGAACGATTGTATGTTTTTGGAATTGGTATTCCTGTATTGGCCATCCTGGTTGTGCTTACCTCATGGCTGCAGACTAAGGCTATGGAAACGCCAGATGCAGGCGGAGATGCATCTGTAGCTGCAACAACCAATAGTATGAATCTTATGATGCCTTTATTCATGGGTTATTTAGCCTATCAATATTCCGCTGGCTTGGCTCTTTACTTTGTTATTTCAAATCTATCGACGATGTTGATTTACGCTCTTATGGGTGAGATGAACTGGAAGAAGCTCATTCCTTCTAAAAAGGATGAAGTGGTTTCTAAAAAAGTTATTGAAACTACGTTGATTTCGGAAGACAATGATGAAGAAGTACAAGAAAAACAAATTAAGTCATCAGCGAGACCCTCTGCCAGATCTGCTGCTAAAAAAATGAGACCGAAAAAAATGAAAAAATAGTAAGGCACTGTGTCCTTGAAAGAGAGTTTTTAAATGACACAAATTAGGGCGTCGCTTGAATCAATAGCACCAACTGTTGAAGAAGCGATACAAAAAGGATTAGATCAGCTTAATCTCAATAAAGAAGATGTTGACATTCAGGTTTTGGATGAAGGAAAAAAAACTATCTTTAGATTTGCTGCACGCCAAGCTCGAGTAAAACTAATTGTAAAATCTGACGATTCTTTTATTCAACATCAGACAGATAATATTAAGACAGATGGTATAAAATCTATAAACGAAACCGATCACGTTGTAGAAACATTAGAGTCCATGCTTGATTTGATGGGACTGGATGTTGTATTGCACAAAACTGTTGAAGAACAGGAAGGTGATCGTCGCCCTCTTATAAAAATTAATATTGATGGTGACGATTTAAGGTTTTTGATTGGCAAAAATTCTGTGGTTTTAAATGCTTTTCAATATTTGCTTTGTTTAATCGTTAGCCACAAAGAAAACCAATGGGTTCCTATTCAGCTTGATATACAAAACTATCGTGGGCGCCGTGAAAGCCAAATCCAAAAAATGGCACGTCGTATTGCTGACCAGGTTGTTGAAACTGGGAAAAGACATTCTCTTGAGCCAATGGGCGCAAGTGAAAGACGTATGGTTCATATGGCATTACGTAAAAACGATGCAGTTTATACTGAATCTGTTGGAGAAGAACCTAATCGCAGAATTTTCATTTATCCGAAGAAATAACAAACTATGCGTGCTTTAGACATCATTACCAAAAAACGCGATCAGCAAACTTTGTCAAAGGAAGAAATCCATTTTCTTATTGATGGATATACGCGTCATCAGATTCCAGATTATCAAATGGCAGCATGGGCGATGGCTGTTCAATTGAATGGCATGAACCACGAGGAAATCACCGATCTCACTTTAGCTATGGCAAATTCTGGTGAAATTCTCGATTTATCATCATTTGATTCAGTTATTGTTGATAAGCATTCCACCGGTGGAGTAGGTGATAAAACGACCATTAGTGTTGCACCGATGGTAGCTGCCTGTGGTTTGTATGTGGGGAAAATGTCTGGTAGGGGGCTGGGATATAGTGGCGGAACGATTGACAAATTAGAATCTATTCCTGGTTTCAAGGTAGCTCTAAGTACTGACCAATTCATTACGCAACTTCAAAAAATAGGCATAGTTCTCGCAGGACAAAGTCTTGATTTGGCTCCTGCAGATGGCAAACTCTATGCTCTGCGCGATGCCACTGGAACTGTCCCCTCAATACCTCTAATTGCTTCTTCCATCATGAGTAAAAAAATCGCTGCTGGTGCTGACGCAATTGTTTTAGATGTCAAGGTCGGAAAAGGCGCTTTTATGAAGGACATTGATAGCGCGCGCGAATTAGCTGAGGTCATGGTTGAAATTGGTAAATTGAGTAACAGACGGGTAATCGCATTGCTCAGTGCTATGGATCAACCATTAGGAAATGCCGTAGGAAACGCACTTGAACTTGTCGAAGCGGTAAAGATGTTAAAAGGTGAAGCCCCTGCGGATTATTATGAACACTGCATTAGTATTGCCGCATATATGCTACTTATTGCTAATAAAGCCAATAATCTGAAAAATGCAAGACAATTAGTTGAAGCTACGGTTAAAGATGGCAGCGCATTTAATAAATTGTGTGAGTTGACTGAAGCTCAGCATGGTGATACCTCTTGTTTAATTGATCTATCAAAACTACCAAAAGCATCGTATGTTGAAACTATTCTTGCTCCTCAAACGGGATACATTTCAGAACTGAACGCTCAGATAATCGGTGAGGCATGTGTTGTATTAGGTGGCGGACGTGCCAAAAAAGAAGACAATATTGATCCGTCAGTGGGTATTATTCTACATGCTAAAATCGGTGATCGAGTTGAGGAAGGACAAAAACTTTTAGATGTCCATTACAACCGTCCTCAAGTTATTCAGGATGCGATTGATAAATTGAAACTTGCAGTCAAAATTGACGAGTTGCCGGTTGAACCACCGCCGCATAATTTAGGCGTGATAGGATTGTAAAAAATGACCCGGTTCGCTGGGTTTTTTGTTTAATAGAGGAACGATGTTAACAGAAAGAAAAGATATTAGAAATATAGCCATAATTGCGCATGTTGATCATGGCAAAACCACACTTGTTGATGCAATGCTTAGACAAGCAAGTATATTTAGGAAGAATCAAGTTGTTGAAGACCGCGTAATGGATTCAAATGAACTTGAACGCGAACGGGGTATAACTATTTTATCTAAAAATACTTCTATCGTTGTGGCAGATCCATCTACAGGACAAAATATGAGAATTAACATCGTAGATACACCTGGACATGCCGATTTTGGTGGTGAAGTAGAACGTATTATGAACATGGTTGATGGTGCCCTATTAATCATCGATTCAGTGGAAGGACCGAAACCACAAACCCGATTTGTTCTCAAACAAGCTATTGAAAAGCACATTCCCACAATTGTGGTCATCAATAAAGTTGAAAGACGTGATGCCAACCCAAGTGACTCACTTGATAAAACATTTGATCTCTTTGTTGAATTAAATGCTGATGATGAATTATTGGATTTTCCT
>JAAZIH010000062.1 GCA_012800995.1 Chloroflexota bacterium | reverse complement strand
CTCCTCAAAATAATCTATATCTAATTCAAAAACATTCGCGCCACCAATCACTGTTTCTGTTGGAAGCAGAATTGGAAAAGGTGCATTATCAATTGGGGTAGCTAAATAACTTACCCGCCTTTTGGCAGTAGAAGCCAACAAGTCTTTTATAGCGGGTACATTATCCTGTGAGCAGCCTATTAAAAAGGTGACATTGCGTTCGCGCAAAAACCCACCCGCACTGGGCAATTTTCCAAAAACACAGGACGTCTCCGCCAAAACATGCTCTACAAGGTCACTGTCCTGGCTTTGAACAACCGCGATGAGTAATTTATCAATCTTCTTTTCGGCAGTCATCTTGCCTCCTTTGGATATCACCTTTATTTTACCCTGATTTTTATTTTCTTAGTTAAACCAATCTACAACCATATCTTCAAGATCTTCCGGGTCAATGTCATCTTCGCTGACTACCTTCCCATAAACAGAATTTCCGGTTTTGCGGGTACTGTCGGGATTACCAGTCTTTAAAGGATGCCACCAGGGAATGTCCTTGCCTTCCGCCACCAAGCGATAAGCGCAATTTTTTGGCAACCAGTTGGCACCCTTTGCTAATTTTGGCGTTAGCAAAACGCAATCCGGCACATTATCATGTCGGTTTTCATAGTCGCTGCATTTGCATGTTTCCATATCCATGTAGCGACAAACCACGTTCGTAAACTGTACTTCCGTTTTGCCAGGCTCAATAAACTTGTGCAGACAACACTTTGAGCAAAAATCACACAAGGACTCCCATTCTGATGGCGTCAAATCCTCAATTGCTTTATCAAGCCAAAACTTCGATTGGGTCATAAATGCTTAAATTCCCATGCGATCGTATACTGTAGCGCTCATCGCGTTCATCAAGGCATCGACTTCCTTCGCCATTTCGTCCCATTCTGCTTTCAGAGCTTGGGCGTCTTTGTTGTCGTCGTAGCCAAGCAAATTAATACGCACATTCAAGCCCGCAGCCATAAAGCCGGCTTTAGCCATATGGGCGCCAGCTGCGGCATCAGAAATCGCGTTCTCATTGCCAATTTCACACATGCGATTGGCAAGTTTCAGCACGGCTAAACAATCGCGGGCAGTCTGCAAAGGCACTTGCGCGGCACCCAGGCTGGCTTTCAAAATCGCCTCATCACGGGCAGCAATTTCTTCTTCAGTTCCCTTGGGCAAACGCATCGCTTCTACGACCCCATCATAGGACTTGGCGTCCTTCTCAATACCTTCAGTAAGTGCCTGGCGCAAAGGTTCAGCTTGCTCAATAACTTCAAAAACCTCATGTTCAACATCAGCATAGCGTTTCTTGCCCACTGTCAGGCGCGCGTTCATCAAAGTCAGCGCGGCACCCAATGCGCCTGCGTAAGCCGCCGATGACCCGCCACCAGGTGCAGGCGTACCTGCCGCGACCTCATCAAGAAAGCCGTAAATGTTTTCTCCAGCGGACTCGCCGCTTTGCGAGCCAAAGACCTGGTTTTCCAATATCTGTTCATCTTGCAAACCATCCATTTGCATGTACCACTTGCCGGCATTGACCATCGCGCGCATTGGAATAAGGCCAATAATTTCAGTGTGATGGATACCCACACCATAGCGTTGAGCTTCACGGCGTACAAATTCAGTCACCTGCGCGATGGGCGAACGGCGATAATCGGTAAGATTCATTGAAACCTGCGCCAATCCATCAACCAAGAGCCCAATGCCTTTCACAAAGCGGAAGCCACCATTGGAATGACGTGTTCGGCGGGCGATTTTTTGTGCGATACTCACATCATCTGTGTTCAGGAAAATATTATAAGCAATCAAAGGTTGGCGCGCGCCGATCACCGTCGCGCCGGCTGGACCCATCACTTTTGGACCCAGATCGGGTTCTTTGTAGGGATCTATGGTAATGGTTTCTTTAATACCCTCAAACTCACCACGACGAATATCTTCAAGGTTCACGCGGTCTTTGCGAATCGCGGCTTCTTCATAGAAATAAACCGGAATGTTCAATTCCCCAGCCACACGCTTACCCAGGCGACGCGCCATCTCGATACAATCCGCCATGGTCACGTCCGAAATGGGCACAAAAGGTACCACATCCGTCGCGCCCATGCGTGGGTGCTCGCCATGATGGGTGTTGAGGTCAATGAGCTCAGCTGCTTTTGAAATACAGGCAAACGCGCCCTCTTCAACCGCCTTGGGATCGCCCACAAACGTGAGCACGGTGCGGTTATGGTCATGGTCAGAGCTGTAGTCCAAAATACGCACACCTTCAACGGCAGCAACCGCATTTACAATGGCTTTAACAACCTCAGGTCGACGGCCTTCAGAGAAATTGGGGATACATTCAACGATTTTCATGGATTAAATATGCTCCTTATTGATTTTTCTAACTGTTCGAAATTATACCAAAGTTCGTAAACGCACGCAGACATGAAAAACAGCAGCGTTTTTGATTTTCTTTCTATCATTATTGATTTTCTTTAGTGTTTTTGCCGTATTTATCAATATTCTTTCGGTTTTAACTTGACTTAATTGATTATATGTGTAAAATAAGCATTGAAGCTAGCTAAATTACGGAAAGGACAATAAAAACGATGCAATTTACCAACACATGCCCCATTTGCCATAGCAAAGTGCGTATTACGCGTTACCATTGCGACAGCTGCGATACAACGATTGAAGGCTCTTTTTTGCTTCCCGTTGATCCGTTTAGTCGCTTGAGCGAAGAGCAACGCCACTTTATGCTCACCTTCGTGCGCGCTGAGGGACGCCTTAACCGCATGGAGGAAATTTTAGGAATGTCCTATCCAACGCTTAAAAACCGCTTAAATGAGTTGATTACAGCCCTGGGTTTCCAGGCAGAACTGTTTAGTAAAAAGCCAAGTGCTGCTGATCGTCAGGCTATCCTGGATGACCTTGAAGCTGGGCGAATCGACTCAGACCAGGCCCTGCGCTATCTGCAAGGCGATGAACCTTTTATAAATGAAAACCTAACTGGAGAATAACAAAATGACCGACGAAAAACTACGCATTCTAAAGATAGTTGAGACTGGCACTATTACCGCCTCCCAAGCGGCTGAATTACTCAGTTCCCTGCCAGAGGAACCCACAACCGAAGAACCCACAATAAAAGAAGGTTCTGCACCTCAGGCAAAATGGATTAAGATTCTTGTAACCAACCGCGAAACCGGAAAAAACAAAGTGAATTTACGCATCCCATTGAAACTGTTTCCCTGGAAATTAATGGAAAAGGGTCTTTTCATCAACATCAGCGACGAACTTGACCAGGATGGTACCGCTTACCAATTTGACAAAGAACTTGTAATGCAAATGATTAACAATGGCGAGCCAGGTGTCATTATTGACGTGGACGATGAAGACAGCGAAGAAAAGGTGCTTATCACCTTGGAATAAGTAAGAAACACCCTATAAACTCACTTACATTCAAGCAAAACGCCCTGACAGAAACCTCATAACCAGGGCGTTTTCTTATGTCGAAGTATCAAAAAGTATGCTAAGATTAAGGTATGAGCCATAACAAAGAGCGCATACTCATTCTGAACGAAGTGCGTCGGGGCGAACTTGAAATCCCCGATGCCATCACGCGCCTGCAAGCCCTTTCAGCCCGTCCAGAAACGCCCGAGCACCAAAGCAAACAGGACAACACCAACCGCGAATTGCGAATCTTGCGCACCGACCTGGAAAGTGTAACCGTGCTCATGGATATTCGCCTGCCCATCAATCTGCTGGATGCTGCCGAACGCGTTGGAGCCAACTTTGCTCCTTATCTCGCGCTCATCCCAACCGAGACCATGCAGGATTGCATTACAAAACCTGGCACACACAAACTTGTTGACGTCCTTCATGCTGAAGGAAGCGAACATCTCGAAATATTTCTGGAATAGGACTTATCTACCAAAACACAAGTGAATTAAAACCCCTGCGACAACACTCCGCTTAACTTGCCGAATTTCCCTTAGTCGCTTATATTTTAGTATTGAGAAAACGCATTCGGAGAGCTACTATGATCGCGGAAGACACCCAAACATCCCCATCGCCCAAAAGTCAACATTGGCTGGATAAACCCATTTTGCCCTGGTGGCAAGGCTTAACCATCGAAAAACTCTTACTCGTTATCATCATTGTGCTGACGGTTTTCAGCCGTTTCTACGATGTTGGCGCGCGCACCATGGCGCACGACGAAATCAACCATGTCGTGCCGGCCTACAGCTTTGAGGGCTATGTTTATGACCCGGTCACCCATGGGCCTTTCCAGTTTCACGCTTTGGCG
>JAAZIH010000061.1 GCA_012800995.1 Chloroflexota bacterium | reverse complement strand
TTGCAAACAACGTTGCATTCTTTGGCGCGCGCGGGAAAGGCGACTTTTTACGGTGCCAATTGGGCTTTGAATGCTTTCGGCAACGGTTTCGTAGTCTTCGCCATTCACATCAACGAGTAAAAACACGGTTTTGAAGTCTTTTGGGAGGTGATTGATGCAATGCTGGATGGCATCTTCAAGCTCGTTTTTCTCTAAGCTTTCTTCGGGTTTGAGCTTGTCATCTTCAAGCCAGGCGGGCGATTCCATCTGTTCACCGTCATCCGTTTCCGGTTCGAGGGCGACCGCTGGCCGGCGTTTTTGCCATCGCAACGCGTCGTAGCATTGGTTGGTGACGATGCGCATAAACCAGGCTTTAAACGAACCACCCCGGTAGGTGTCAATGCGACGATACATCGAGATTACCGCGTCCTGTGTAGCATCGGCAGCCGCGGCATCATCGTTCATAATGCGATACGCCACGTTATATGCCATATCCTGGTACATCAGGATGAGCTGATTGAATGCGTCAAGCTCGCCTTTTTTGGCAAGGTTAATGAGTGTGTTTTCGTCCACAACTTGTTTGTTGCAAGACTTAAGCCAATGATTTTACTGGTCTTCGATCTTGCGTAAGTGCGGGAAGAGGATCACTTCCCGAAGCGTGTTTTTACCGGTGAGCATCATCACCAGGCGGTCGATGCCGATGCCCATGCCACCGGTAGGGGGCATGCCATATGCCAGGGCGCGCACGAAGTCATGATCCATGGGATGTTGCTCTTCGTCGTCCGCGGCGTAGGCGCTTGCCATTTCCATAAAGCGTTTTTCCTGTTCAATGGGGTCGTTGAGTTCGGTAAAGGCGTTGCCCATTTCCACACCACCAATGAAAATTTCAAAGCGTTCAACGGTGCTGGGGTCGCCGGGCACGTTTTTGGCGAGTGGCGAAATGTCGCGTGGGTAGTTGCAGAGGAAAGTAGGCTGGATGAGACGGGGCTCAATGTATTCTTCCATGAGGATGCCAATCAGCTTGCCACGGGGCACACCGGGTTTAAAGGGGATTTCGCGCTCTTTTAGCAAGGACTCCAAAGCTTCTGCAGTAGGATAATCAACGATGTCGATGCCAGCGAAATCAATCAGTCCCTGGCGAATGGTCAAACGTGGCCAGGGTGGGGTGAGGTCGATTTCGTGACCATCGTAATTGATGAGATAATGACCGTTGAGTTCATAGGCACACTGCGAGATCATCTCTTCAGCGATGCGCATCATGCCATGGTAATCGGTGTAGGCTTCGTAAAGCTCAAGCTGGGTAAATTCTGGGTTGTGTTTAAAAGATACGCCTTCATTGCGAAAATCACGACCGATTTCATAAACGCGGTCCATGCCTCCCACGATGAGGCGTTTGAGGTAGAGCTCGAAGCTGATGCGCAGGAAGAGCTCTTGATGAAGCTGGTTATGGTAGGTGGTAAAAGGTCTGGCAGCGGCACCGCCATAGATGGGTTGTAAGATGGGTGTCTCAACTTCGATATAACCACGGTGGTCGAGGTACTCGCGGACTGTATCAACGATTTTGGCACGGGCTTTAAAGATCTCCCGCACCTCAGGATTTACCGCTAGGTCAACATAGCGTTGGCGATAGCGGGTTTCGGGATCGGTGAGTACGGAATGACGCACGGTTTCGCCGTCGATGACCTGATCTTTATCCGCGGGGAGCTGATAAAGCGCTTTGGCGAGCATGACAAAGTCGTGTACCATGAGCGTGATTTCGCCACGGCGGGTGCGGGTGAGCGCGCCAGAAGCCTGGATGAAATCGCCAAGGTCAAAATCGCGGATAAAGCTGGCGAGTTTTTCTTCGCCGAGTTCGTTGACGCGTAAAAAGAGTTGGATTTTTCCGCTGCTGTCCTCGATGTGTGCGAAACAGATCTTGCCCATATCGCGAATAGCACGAATGCGCCCAGCCAAAACAATATCTGGCACTTCGGTTTTGCCTCCGACTTCGGCGGCTTCAAATGCTTTAAGCGCCTCAGCGTTGTTCATGTTTTTGGCAGAGCGAGTGGGGTAGGGTTCGATGCCTTCGTCGCGCATGCGCAGCATTTTTTCGAGGCGGGTATTTTCGAGTTCAGAAAAATCGTCCAACAGCATAGTTAATCCTCTTTCCGTTCAAAAAGTTTGCGAATAAAAGCGCCCCACCAATTTTGAGTGGGGCGTAAGTTGTCAGTTTATATCACTTAATCTCAACAATCTCGACGTAAAACGCTCCACCAGGCGATTCCACCTTGACCTTATCACCAACTTGTTTACCGATTAGCGCGTGGCCAATAGGCGATTCGTTAGAGATGCGGTTTTCACGGGGATTGGCTTCGGCAGCACCTACGATCATGTAGGTTTCTGACTCGTCTCCATCTTCAAACTTGAGGGTAACAGTTGAGCCAACAACCACTACGCCCTCAGGGTGTTCGCCATCATCGATGATATAAGCATTGGCAAGCAAAATTTCAAGCTCTTTAATGCGTCCTTCAACAAAGGCTTGCTCGTTTTTAGCGTCTTCGTATTCCGCGTTTTCAATCAGTTCGCCGTCTTCCATAGCTTCTTGCAAGCGGGCGGCAACCTGTTTGCGTTTTTCGGTACGCAAAAATACGAGTTCTTGTTCAGATTTTTCGTAGCCCTCTCGGGTTAGGTATGAACTTGGCATAGTTTAATCCTTGTCCTAATGGGTT
>JAAZIH010000060.1 GCA_012800995.1 Chloroflexota bacterium | reverse complement strand
TTCTTCCAGCACGAAATCCAGCGCTTTAAAGTATTGGCCCATGTAAGTGTCAAAACGCACGGCGATATCTACCATTTTAGTGATGTTTAGGCTCATTTGCACCAGGTCTGAGGGCTTGAGCGCGTTCTGGGCGAGCGCCCAGGCGCGACCGAGCAGACCGTGTTCATGGCTGCCAAGTTCACGCACGAGACGCTTGATCTCGTTGGGGTAAAGGCGAAAAGCCATGGCGTCGGTCGTGGCAGCTTCCATGTGATGGGCTTCGTCGGCGATAAGGTAGTTATAGGTTGGCAAAACGCGATTGTCCGTGGCAGCATCCGCAAGCAACAAGGCATGGTTGACAATCAGGATATGCGCGCTTTCCGCGGCAACACGCGCCTTATAGAAAGGACATCTGCCGCCCATTTGTCTCAGACAGTTTTCAAGCTTGCAGCCTTCATCCTCCGCGGAAAGGCGCGACCAAATCAAGCGCTCGAGAGGCCCATTGAGGTTGATTTCAGCCCGGTCGCCACTACCGCCCTGATGGAGCCAAACTAAAATCTTGGCTAAAATGCGCAGTTCGTCGGTGTTTTCTGGCCCGCGTTTGCGTAGCGCGTTGAGTTTGCGGGGGCAGAGATAATTGCCCCGGCCTTTTAGCACAGCGGCGCGGATGTCGAGGTCAAGCGCCTGAATGAGGTCGGGCAAGTCTTTATTGATGAGTTGGTCTTGCAGGGCGATGGTGTTGGTTGAGACAACTACTCTTTCACCATTTTGCAAAGCCCACTGCGCGGCGGGGATGAGATATGCCAGCGACTTTCCCGTGCCCGTGCCGGCTTCGACCATGAGATGATTGCCCTTGTTGAAGGCTTCAGCAACCGATTTGAGCACTTGCACCTGTTGCGAGCGGTGTTCAAAACCAGGAATATGAGATGAAAACGCGCCACCAGGTTCCAGGGTGCCTGCCAAAACCTCAATGTCAAGGGGTTTAAGATACTGGGCAGGTTCCAGAGGGCTGGCAGGCGCGGCTTTTTCGAATCTAAATAACCTGTCGGTGGCTTTTTGGGCCTTGTAAATGTCGTGGGGACGCTCATTTAGTCGATCTCTAAGAGTAGATCTAAAGGGAAGCTCGCCAGCCCAGTTTAGTTTTTCGGACTGGTTAACGATTTCAACGATGAGCTCATCGGGCAGGGCTTGAAGGATATCAATTAGCTTGTGATAGACCTCCATCGTGGCGCGGGCGTCATCCAGCGCGCGGTGGGCGTTTTGTTGCATAACACCCAAACGGCTTGCCAGGGCGCCTAAGGCGTATCGCGACGCGGTGGGAAGCAAAACGGACGCCAGTTCGTAGGTGTCGATGGTTTGATTTCCTTTTAACGCGCCGACTTTGTGGAAGAAACTGAGGTCAAAACCTACATTCTGCCCGAGAATGGGCGCGTCACCGACGAAGTCCACAAATTCACGCAGGACGTCTGACAGATATGGCGCGTTCATGACCATGGCATTGCTAATGCCGGTGAGGTTGGTGATGAACTGGTTGATGGGCCGACGGGGGTTAATTAAGACGTCAAATTCAGCGATGACGCGTTTACCGCTGAATTTGATGGCTCCGATTTCGATAATAGCTTCTTTTTCCGGGTCAAGCCCGGTGGTTTCGATGTCAAGACAGACAATGGTTTGCATAGCTCTGATTATACTCTGAGAGCGCGGTGGCTGTCTGAATTTGCGCTGGGTGTGAAAGCTGGATTTGCGCAGCTTTGAGCGCAAGGTATAATGGAGGGCATGAAGAAAAGAAACATTCTGTTGGCAGTAAGCTTGCTGCTGTTATCGCTTTTACGCTTTGACATGTTTAGCCTTCATGAGGCTAATGCTGCGCCAAGGCTATCCGGTGATGCTGTGTATGATCTTCCTTTGTGTCAGCCCGGGTATTATCAGGAAGACCCAGGGGATTGCATGCCTGCAGGACCGTCCGAATCGATCAAAGCCTTAGCAGAACAGGGCTTCCCGTATCCGCTCAGGGGGCTTGCAGCGCATGTTCCTGACGCAAGTCTATCGGAATTGCCTGAGCGTGTGGCTATGTTGGGAGAGGGAAGTACACCCTATTATGCCAGTTTTAATGATGCGGTTTCGGGTGGGGCTGCGATTGGTCATATATCGGGTGGCGGTGGAAAGTATGTAAGCGTTACCGATATTGCGTATTCCAATGGTCGGAATTTCGTGCGTATGAAAAATGGCGGATGGATTGAAGCAACGCCGCACTGGGGCTGGCCCAAATGGCAAGGCTTGGAGTTTTTTAGCACACCGAAACATAATTTTGGCTTTACCATTGACAATATCCAAAGTTTTACCGCGCCAAGCTTTGCTTCGCCTTCATCTGGTATTAGTTACACCAAGTACGATTCCTTCCCCATCTACAATTATGCCGAAGCGGAAGGGTATAAGTGGTACGAGGTCGCACCAGGCGAGTGGATACCTTCGCTCAAATCACGTGAAGTTCTCGTGAATACGCATCGACCTGATGGTGTTGACCGTGATCGGTGGATCGCCATTGACCTCGAGAACCAAACTTTGGCTGTGTACGAAAACAGCGAACTGAAATTTGCGACGGTCATCGCCAGTGGCGCAGGGGAGCTTTATTCTGACCCGGGCGTGTATGAGGTTTACCATAAAATCGAATTGCACACGATGCAGGGTTCCTACGCAGCGGACCGCTCAGATTTCTTTTATTATGAGAGTGTGCCCTGGGCATTGTATTACAACCACGCGCAGGCGATTCACGGTATTTATTGGCCAGCGGTGCTTGGTTTCCCGCAATCGCATGGCTGTATCAACATGTTCCCAGGTGACGCGAATTGGCTCTTCCATTGGACGGAATTAGGCGAGTATGTGTATGTTTTTGACCCCAGCGGACAAACACCCATGCCAACCCCAACGCCAATGGGCACGCCACCCCAGCCCATTTTTACCCCTACGCCAAATTCTGGTGGTTAAATTCTCCTTTTTGTTATTTAAACGAACTGACCACCCGGGTTTCGAGTGGTCAGTTTTTTGTTAGTACTTTGGCGTATTAGCTAAGCTTTATTGGGGTTTCAAGATTATTCTTTGTGAATCTTGCTAAAGATTTCTTCCTTGGCAATCGGACGGCGGCAGAAGAACCAATCCTGGCAATCCATATCTGCTTCGCCAGCCATGCGTTGGTTAGCTACACCACAGGAGCCGGGAGGTGGAACGATGATGTCGTCGCCTGGGCGCCAATCAGCGGGGGTTGCCACACCGAAAGCGTCGGCAGTTTGGAGCGCCTGAACCAAGCGGATGAGTTCGTCAAAGTTGCGCCCGGTTGAAAGTGGGTAGTAGATGATGGCGCGAACGATGCCCTTAGGGTCAATCACGAAGACAGCGCGCACCGCCTGGGTGGAAGCGGCGTTGGGCATAATCATGCCGTACTTCTTGGCAACGTTCATGCTGATGTCATCAATCAAGGGGAACTTGACTTCCACGTTCTTGTGACCGTTGAACTCGATTTTCTCTTTGATGGTGCGCAGCCAGGCGATGTGGCTCATGAGACCGTCAACCGAGAGACCAACTAATTTGGTGTTGAGCCTGGCAAATTCTTCTTCGAGAACGGCAAAGCTGATGAATTCGCTGGTACAAACGGGGGTAAAGTCAGCGGGATGGCTGAAAAGGATGACCCATTGTCCGGCGTAATCTGAGGGGAAGTTAATATCGCCCTGGGTTGTTTTGGCTTTGAATTCTGGGGCGGGATCGCCAATCATTGGCATGCGTTGGATGGTTTCGTTGTTTTCCATAGTTTTCTCCTTATATGGTCTTATTTTGATTAGTATTTTTAGCTGTGACCGAAGTCGTTTTACAGTTGGGGCAAATGCCCTGATAAATGTGGCGACTGTTGATGATATCAAAGTCGCTTTGTTCGATAACGAAGGCTTTCATGTCTTCAAGCAGGGGGGTGTCGAGATCCATGAAAGTTTTGCATTTGCTACAGTAAAGGTGCAAATGGGGATGCAGGTTCGCGTCATACTGGGTTTTATTGTCGCCAATGGTGCCCAAGGGGGTTACCAGGCCAGCATCAACCAAAAGCGTTAGAGTGTTGTACACAGTGGCTAAAGAAAGCGTTGGATGCTGTGGTTTAAGTGCCTGGTAGATGTCTTCCGCGCTGGGATGTTCGCAGCTGGCAATGAGGTAGTCGTAAATAGCCTGCCGTTGTGCGGTTTTGCGCAGAGTGGGCTTATTGAGCAATTCTTTGAGTGAGCTGTGTGTTGTGTGTTCCATAACTTATTTATAATTATTCTAAATAAGAATGATAGCCTATTCAAATTAAAGCTTATACAAAACGGTGAGTTCTTTAGGCTTTTGATAAAATATGGATAAGCTAAAAGTAATACTGAATGATGTTCCGGGAACTGATAAAAGGTGACCAATATGGAATTTGTAATTAATGAAGCTCTAACCGAGCAGGAATTAAACGGGAAAGCCAGTGTTCACTTCATCTCCTGGAAAGAGAGCTATGCTGACTTAATTCCGCAGGCATTTTTGGAGATGCACAGCCTGGAACAATGCAGGACAATGGCCTTTGCTTATCCAAAAAACACATTTGTCGCCATGGTGAGTGGTGAAGTAGTGGGATATGCCTGTTATCTCCCAGAGGCCAGAACTTTTGCGAGCATACAGCCTTCTTCTGAGATTATGGCTTTGTATATCCTAAAAGATTTTCAAATGCATGGCATTGGCTCCGCGCTGCTGGAACGATGTCTTGAAATGTTGCCTTCTGGTCCGGTTGTTTTATTCGTCCTGGATGGTAATGAAAAAGCGATTCGGTTTTACCGTGAGAGAGGTTTTGTTTTTACAGGAAAAAAGCTGGAACAGGCTGTGCCAGGTGGTAAATTGATAGAACTGGAAATGGTGCTTGAAAATAATCAGGATAAATGAATTTTGAATCATGAGTAAAAAAAAGTGACGCAGTATAAACCACGTCACCTTTTCTTGAAAAACACCTGATTCTAAAAAACTACAGTTCGTAAATCTCGCTGTATTTTTCGTTAAGATAGTTCATGTAGTAATCGGGGTTCAGGGGCTCGCCGGTTACGCGCTTGACAAGCTCCATTGAGTCGTAACGGCTGCCATGCTGGTGCACTTTTTCGCGCAGCCAGGCTAAGATATTGGCAAGATTGCCGGAGGCAATTTCATCGATCGTATTGGGCTGGTCTTTAATCAATTGATGCCACCATTGTGAGGCAATCAGGTTGCCAATCGCGTAGCTGGGGAAGTAACCAATCATACCACCTGACCAGTGCACGTCCTGCAGGACACCGGTTGTATCGTTGCTGGGCACAACACCCAAATAGTCACGCATTTTCTCATTCCAGATTTCGGGCAGGTCTTTTGTGGCAATCTGCCCTTCAATCATGCCCAGTTCAATTTCAAAGCGTAACATAATGTGCAGGTTATAGGTGGCTTCATCGGCTTCGGTGCGGATGAGCGATGGGCTGACTTTGTTAATCGCTTTGTAGAATGTATCCAGGCTGACATCGGCGAGATGCTCACTAAAGAAAGCCTGGAAGGTCGGGTAAAAGTGGGACCAAAAGGCTTTGGATCTGCCAACGAGATTTTCCCAAAGGCGCGATTGGGATTCGTGCAGTGCCATGGAGGATGTGCCGCCGATGGTGGTGCCTTTATAGGCTTTGCTGATGCCCAATTCATACAGACCGTGGCCAGCTTCGTGCATAGTGCTAAAAAGCGCGTCCATGGCGTTAAATTCGTCGTAGTTGGTGGTGAGGCGCACGTCGTCCATACCAAAGTTGGTGGTGAAGGGATGAGCTGATTCGTCCAGTCTGCCGCGTGTCCAGTCAAAACCCTGCTTGGTAGCGAAATACTGGTTGATTTTGCGTTGCAAATCGAGGGGATAACGCTTGAAAAGGAAATCAGTTTCAGGCTGAGGGCGTTCTCCAATGGCTTGAATGAGTTCAACCTGGCGGGGTCGCAAAGCGCCAAAGATTTCTTTAACCCGGGCAGTTTTCAAGCCGGGCTCAAATTGATCTGCCAGAGCATCGTAGGGGTGGTCGTAAGGTTTGAAGTATTCCACCAATTCTAAATTGAGCTCAAGAATTTTTTGCAAATGGGGTTGGAAAGCGGCGAAGTCGTTTTCTTCCTTGGCTTTTTGCCAAACGCCTTGCGCCACGCTGGTGGTCATGATGAGCTCCATCATCTTATCTTTGGGAACTTTGGTGGATTGCTCGTAATTGCGTTTGGCGAGTTTGAGTTCGCGGGCGGTGGGTTCATCCGCATCCAGGTCCGGGATTTCAGCTACCAGATCAGCGATGAGCTGTCCATATTCGGGACTGGTGCCGCGGTCGTAAAGGATGCCACCCAATGCCTGGAGCTGCTCACCACGCGACTGCATGGCTCCCACGGGCATATAGGTGAGTTGGTCCCATCCCAAAAGTCCTTGAATACCACCCAGCTCTAAGGTTGTGGCGTAATAGTCGCGAAAAGTTTTGAGTTTTTCTTCAAATGTCATGGTTTGTCCTTAAAAAGTCTCTTAAAGGATAACATTCGCTGTTTAGGCGAATGTTATCGGGTAGTTCGGGTTATTTAGCAAATCTTCCAGCGCAGGTCTTTGCCTTGCAGAACGTTCATCACCTCAGAGGCGATGTCTTCTGCGGCGCGTTCCTGAGCTTCCTGGGTTTGCCCACCGATGTGGGGCACCGCGATGATCTTGGGGTGCTTGGGCACGGACCAATCAACGGGTGGTTCCTTCTCGAAAACGTCCAATGCGGCAGCAGCCACTTTGCCAGACTCAAGCGCGCGCAGGAGGGCGGCTTCTTCCATCACACCACCACGGGCAACGTCAACGATCATCACACCGTCTTTCATCTTGGCAAAAGCATCGTCGTTGATCATGTATTTGGAATCAGCGTTGAGGGGCAGATGGAGGCTGATGATATCGCTTTGGGCATAGATGTCTTCAAGTTCAACGGGTTCCGCGCCAGTTGAGCGCACTTCGTCAAGGTCTCTGCGACGGTTGTAGCAGATGACTTTCATGTCAAAGGCTTGGGCGTACTTGGCAAGACGGCGTCCGATATTGCCATAGCCAATGATGCCGAGGGTTTTACCGTTGAGTTCGCTGCCTATCAGTTCTTTCTTGAGCCATTTTTCGTTTTTCATACCGTTATCAGCATATGGGATGCGGCGAATCATAGCGAGCATTAAACCGAAAGCTAACTCGGCTACAGCCACAGTGGTGGCAACGGGGCAGTTGACGACGGTAACGCCGTGTTCTTTGGCGGCTTCAAGGTCGATGTTATCCACCCCTACACCAGCGCGGCCAACAACTTTGAGATTCTTTGCAGCTTCGAAAACCTGGCGAGTGACCTTGGTGCGACCGCGAACAATCATGCCGTGGTATTCGTGGGCTTCGGCGAGCAGTTGATCGGCTTCAATGCCTTTCTTGTCAATAGCTTCGCCTGCTTGGTTGATGATGTCCTTGCCAATTTGCTCAAGGCCATCGGTAATCAAAACTTTGTATGTCATAGCTTCTCCTTATGTTTATTATTGCTGTCTCTATTGTACTATCCTTAGGGTTCTTATGTCACCTTTTCGGATTGTGAAACCCAAACTATCCATATATTCTAAGATGGCTTGGGCGTATTTACGGCTGTTTTGGTAATGATCGCGGAACTCTGCCATGGTTAGGCTGCCTTTTGCCTTGATTGTGGCAGAAACCCAGTCCTGCATTTCTTTAAAGGTGTCTGGCATTAGTAGGATGTTTTCTGATACTGCCAGCAAACGACCACTGCCAAGAAGTCCATCAAGCAGGGTTTCACCGATGTGGCTAAGGGCCTCGGCACGGTCTGGTGGGGTGTAGGGTCGGCTTTTAAATTTATCCATGAGAGCTACGATTTGTTTTTCCTGTGCTTCAGTGAAGACCACGGTATGATTGTGATGCTTGATGAGGTGCCCTGTGACCTTAATATCGCCTTGGTTGGCGAGGTGCTCGATGATGAGGTCGAAATTATCCTGGTTTAGTTTTAGACTGGCACGTAAATTCTCGCGCGTGATGCCCGCTTTCAGGGGCTGACCCTGGTGAAAATCTGTGATGAATTCGATGGCTTTGTATTGTAAGTCTTGCCAATTTTCTTTTAGGGTAAGACGGGTTTTGTTTAGTGTCGGGCTGGTTCGAAGAACGAATATGCGGTTTTCTTCGATAAGGCTTTGTATGAGATTTCTGACGTTTTCTTCAGAAAGTCCTGATTTTTGAACGATTTCGCTACCGGTTGCAATGCCTAAACTGCGTAGAGCCTGCACGACTAAATCGCTGTCATTGCCGGCGTGGAGTTCCTGAAGACGGCTTAGGTTGTCTTCATCAAAACGTCGGTAAAAACGGGCTGGGTGCGAATCAATAATGACACCGCCACCAATGGTTTCAGCCGGTGAGGGCAGTCGAAGGACGTAATGGTCACCGCGGGCAGCGATAATGGGGTTATCGAGTTTGAGCTGGATAAAAGCACTTTCGCCCTGCTTGAGCTTTTCGGTACCCAAAAGACGCAATCGGGCGGGTGTTTCAGCACTACCAATGAAGACTTTTACTTCAGTGTTGTGTTTGAGGGCTTTGGAGGCGTCATCGATAAGGCGGAAATGCGCGTCCAGGCGTGTGGTGGGTGTGTAGCTTCCTGGTTTGGCGATGACATTGCCACGCTTGATGTCTTCTTTGTCCAGTCCGTTGATGTTTATAGCGGTGCGGTGACCGGGAGCGATTTTTTGAAGCTTATGTTTGTGGTTTTGTAAGCCACGAATCCGTCCGGCTTTACCATCCGGTAAACAGACGATTTCATCGCCAATGGCAAAGCTGCCGTCCAGCAGGGTGCCGGTGGCGATGGTGCCAAAACCAGTTAAGCTAAAAACGCGGTCAGCTGGCAAGCGTGGGCGGTTAAAATCAGCCTTGGGGGGAAGATCTTGCAGTAGTTCCTCTAAGGCTTGGATAAGTTCCGGCAAACCCTCACCAGTGACGGCAGAAACGCGCAAAACCCGGGCGTCTTTCAAGCTGGTTTTGGCAAGGACTTCCTGAGATTCCATCTCAACCAGGTCAATCCATTCCGGGTCGGCGACCAGGTCGATTTTAGTGAGTACGACAAATCCTTTTTGAATGTCCAGGAGATCAAG
>JAAZIH010000059.1 GCA_012800995.1 Chloroflexota bacterium | reverse complement strand
CTTCTTTCGTGTCTTCCGCTTTTTTAGCGGTGTCCTCAAGCTTTTTGCGAACGGCTTCACGTTTTGAAATAGTTTCTTTTACAACGGGTTTGATTTCTTTTTCAATTTTTTTCTTTTGACCGGGTTTAAAGATATCTTTAATACTGAACTTTTTTTCTGACATTTCTTTCCTCTCTTAACGGCTAATTCTTCTTGATAGAAGATTTGATTGGCTATGAGCTGCCAATTTATTTGCCGCCATTATACCAATATTGTCATGAGTATTCAATCAAACGCGAAAACTAAAAAATATTAAAAATAATTCGAGAAATTGACTTCTCACTATAGATTTGCTATAATCGGCGTGGTAAAAAACCAAGTTAGATTGAGGTTTAATGACAAAGATTGAGATAAAAGATTTACATGTCAATGTTGGCGATAAAGAAATATTAAAAGGTTTTAATCTTACTGTTAATGGTGGTGAGGTACACGCATTAATGGGGCCCAATGGTACGGGTAAATCCACCTTGGCTTACGCACTTATGGGGCATCCTCGCTATAACATTGTTAAAGGCGATATTTTACTTGATGGCGAGAGCATTTTAGACATGTCGGTAGATGAGCGTTCCCGCAATGGCATGTTTTTGGCTTTTCAATACCCTGTTGCCATCCCTGGTGTAACCCTGGCTAATTTTTTACGCGTTGCGTTGAATGCCAAAGCAAAGGCACATAATCCTGATGATAAAGGCATCAGTCTGGTGAATTTCAGACGCTTATTACGGTCAAAAATGGATATGCTCAAAATGGATTATGCGTTTGGAGCGCGGTATCTTAACGATGGTTTTTCGGGTGGCGAGAAAAAACGCGCTGAAGTCTTGCAGATGGCTATGCTTGAACCACGCATCGCTATTCTGGATGAGACGGATTCCGGCCTTGACATCGATGCGTTGCGCATTGTTGCTGATGGCGTACACGCGCTAAAATCAAGTGAATTGGGCGTGATACTGATTACCCATTATCAACGCATGTTAGAGTATATGAACCCTGATTTTGTGCATATTATGTATGCCGGCTCAATCGTTGAGTCAGGTGGGGCTGAATTGGCTCTCAAATTAGAAGCTCAAGGCTATGATTGGATTCGTGAAAAATATCCTGATACCCGCAACTCTGGGCAAGCATAGAACAGGATAGAAATGAGTGATCAAAACAAGCAAAGCTTCTTAAACCAATTTGGAGCTGATTATCAATACGGTTTTAGTGACCCGGACATTGCCAGTTTTCGGGCTGAAAAAGGGTTGACCCGCGATATCGTGCGGCAGATTTCAGCTTTCAAAGAAGAGCCAGAATGGATGCTGAACTTGCGCTTAAAAGCCTATGAACACTATATCAAACGTCCTATGCCTGGATGGGGTCCCGATATCAGCGATTTAGATTTAAACAATATATACTATTATGTACGTCCACCTGAAATAAACCAAAGATCATGGGATGACGTGCCTGATACCATTAAAAACACTTTTGACAAATTGGGTATTCCTGAAGCGGAACAAAAATTTCTGGCTGGTGTTGGCGCGCAGTATGATTCCGAAATGGTCTACCATAGCATTCAAGAGAATCTTGAAAAACAGGGTGTTATCTTCTTGAGTATTGAGAATGGACTTAAAGAATACCCCGATCTTTTCAGGGAACATTTTGGGAAAGTTGTACCTATTCAGGATAATAAATTCAGCGCCTTGAATACTGCTGTATGGTCTGGTGGATCCTTTGTTTATGTTCCAAAAGGCGTTAAAGTTGATTTGCCTCTTCAGGCTTATTTTCGCTTGAACAATCCTAATTTAGGTCAGTTTGAACGCACCCTGATTATTGCTGATGAAGGTTCCCAGGTTCATTATGTGGAAGGTTGTACAGCACCGACCTATACTGAGGATTCTTTCCACAGCGGTGTGATTGAAATCATTGTGAAAAAGAATGCCCGTGTGCGTTATTCAACCATCCAAAACTGGTCAACCAACGTTTATAACCTGGTGACTCAACGCGCGGCTGTTTATGAGAACGGCACGATGGAATGGGTGGATGCAAATCTTGGTTCTAAAGTGACCATGAAGTATCCAAGCTGTTATCTTTATGGCGAAGGCGCGCATGGTGAGATGCTTTCTGTCGCGTTTGCAGGTCCAGAGCAAATTCAAGATGCAGGCTCTAAGATGATTCACTTTGCATCAAATACCAGTAGTAAAATTACCTCAAAATCGATTTCGCGTGGTAATGGACGCTCCTCCTATCGGGGTTTGGTGCGAGTGGCAAGCGGGCTCGAAAAAATCAATTCCAATGTTGTTTGTGATGCATTGTTGCTTGACCCTGAATCTGCCTCGGACACCTATCCAACGATTGATATTCGCTCGGATGATGTTAACATTGGACATGAAGCCTCGGTTAGCCGAATTGGCGAGGAGCAATTGTTTTATCTTAACAGTCGCGGTCTAACTGATGAAGAAGCCACAACAATGATTGTTTCAGGCTTTATTGAGCCGCTTGTAAAAGAATTGCCGATGGAATACGCGATCGAAATGAATCGCCTTATTCAACTACAAATGATCGGTTCGGTGGGGTAGGTCATGAAGAATATCGACAACACAAAACGAACGATTATGAAGAATTTGCATTGGCCTGAGCATTGGCAAGCAGATGTGCAGCGTGCTTCCGCCTGGGAAACCGCGCAGTCGATGACTTTTCCAGAACGAAAGAATGAAGACTGGAAATGGATTAATTTTGAGTATCTTGATCTGGATACGCTAAACGTTGAAAAACCTCTTATTACAGTACTATCCAGGACTAATCATGGAATTAGTGTACTTAGGGCTGATAGTAAGGAAAATTTACTGATTAAGCCAGATGTGGATACTTATAGTGCTTTAAACGCCGCACTAAGTGAAGAGCTTTGCACTATTCACATCCCCAAAAACGGACAAGAATTAGATACAATTCATGTTACGGTTAAGTTTAATGCGCGTAATACAGTAGCAAATACCCGCGCAATTATTCAGCTTGAAAAACACGCTCAGGCAAAAGTCATTCTTGAATTGCAAACTGATACGTATAAAGACTTGCAGGCTTTGCTGAACTTCCAACTTGAAATCAGATTAGATGAAGGTGCCAGACTGGAGCTGATGGAGGTGCAGAATCTGGGAGAGCATGTTTCATACATAAGTCGAGAATATGCTCATGTTCATCGCGACGCACATCTTAATTGGACTTATGTCGGCTTAGGATCCCGAGTAGCAAAAAGCTTTATCACAGTTGATTTACTTGGTAAAGGGGCTGAAACGCTCATGAATGGCGTTTATTTTAGTGGCAGTGGCCAAGTCATCGATTTGGATACGCAACAAAATCATCTTGCAGCGCAAGCACACAGTGACCTTTTGTACAAGGGTGCTGCCATTGGAAATGGAAAAGCAATATGGGAAGGTATGATTTATGTCGACCATATTGCTCAGCAAACAGATTCATATCAGAGCAATAGAAACCTCATCCTGGATCAACGTGCTGAAATTAAAACTATCCCTGGTCTGGAGATTAACGCCAATGATGTGAGTTGTTCGCATGGCGCGACTGTGGGCAGGTTGAATGATGATGAGCTGTTTTACTCACAAAGTCGAGGGATTCCTGTCAGGGAAGCTGAAAAATTGATTCTTGAAGGATTCTTTGAAGATGTACTCAAGAAATCAGGCGATGAAGAAATGACCAACAGGCTTATTGAACAGATTTTTGAAAAATACGATCGTAATCATCAATAGTTATTAGAAAAGAAAGGACGGGAAAATGTTAAGAACAGCTAACTTTATGCGACCACCGGAAGATGAACAAAACTATTCACTCGGTGATCGAGTAGAAGTCAATTGCGACCACGAAGACAAAGACGGTCAGCGTATCAGAGGTTGGGTGAGGGGAACTGTGGTGCAGATAGAGAACAAACTCATTGCGGTGCAGTTTAAGGACAAAGTATTTCTAACAGATGGATGGATGGTTCCGGACCACATCCTGTGGTTCCCCTCCGATTCAGAAAACGTGCGGCCATGGGTTTCACCCCAAAGCCGCGCACGTAGAAATGACTAAACTCAGTTGTTTGGCACGCGTTATTAATCAGTTTTTGAAAACTCAGCCACAATTCGGATAATGTCGAAACCCTCCGCGAATGGTCGCTCAGCCAAAGCACCATGACGAATAGCGGTGGCTCGCATAATTTCAGGGGAAAAATAATAGCGGTCTTTGTAAGTTTTGTACTCTGCAAGGGCGGCTATTTTTTTATTTAAATCATCTTCAGAAACTTCTGCTAAAAAGTGTGGGAAAAAGCCATAAGATGAACGTAAAACGTCAAAACCAAGCACTGTTGTGCCACGAAAGGCGCGCATAGCTTCTTGGGTCACTATTTGGTGGTCCTGGTGCAGGTCTTGAGAAGTGTGCACAAAAACGATTTCGGGTTGGCGCGCTTTGCGTAAAGCAATCATTTTCTCAAGAATTTCTTGACGGGCATCGGGGAAACGGCGTGTTTCAAATGTGCCGAGTTCAAATTGATTATCGTCTAAGCCCAAGGTGTGCATGCTGTTGGTGTGTTCGATAACGAGGTTTTGAAGCGCAGGATTCTTTTGGTTATCAGAGAAAGTGTAGCAATAGATATCTGCTTTGCCATTCATACCAGCTAAAAATGCGCCACAACCTAATTCAATATCATCAGGGTGCGCGCCCATAAAGAGCAGCGATTTCCCATAAAATGTCATATTGTTCATTTTAGATTTTCCTTATTATTTCGTAGCCAAAAAACCACCAACGACTTTGGTCATAACCAAAACGCCATTTTTATCGAGACGCTTTTGAGCAACTTGCTGGATGGCTTTCATAAGCGATTCAAATTCTTCATGCGTATTAAAGAGCGTGTTCCAGAGTTTGCGGTCTTCAGACATTGAAGCGCGGGTGTAAACCATAAAGGGCTCAACACTATTGAATGTGAGGGGATTTTCAAAGATGTGTTGCTCGGTTTTGCTGAACAGCGCTTGCATGGTGGGGTAGATTTGGGATTCATAGCGCGAGCTGCCAGGCATGGGTGGGATGGCTTTGCCTGTGGCTTCTTTGATAATGTCGTAAAAAAGCTGTTTATTGTTTGGCATAGGACCTGTGGTGAAGAGACGCCCACCGGGTTTTAGCACGCGGTGCATTTCCGAAAGGGTCCAAGGGATGTTTTGCGCGTAGTAAATGGCAAAGCATGCTGATACCAAATCGTACTGGTCGCTTGCCATGAGAAAAGGCAGGTTGAAATCCATGAGTTGGAACTTGATTGCGTTATTGGCTTGTTTATTCTTCTCAATCGCTTCGTTCAGCAAGTCTCGCGAGACGTCTGTGCCGGTAATATCAGCATTGCCATTCAGGTAATGTAAATAAGAAAAACATTGTTTACCTGCGCCACAGCCAATATCTAAAATTTTGTTTCCAGCTTGAAGATTAAGCACTTCAAGCATCCACGTGTCAATATCGCGACTACCAAATTGCTCATGGATGTTGATGCGTTTGGCGAGGTCGTCAGTTGTTTCTTCAAAATCAATTTTCATAATTAGTCCTTATTTTAATATCTAACGCCATTAGTATACCGAAGCCAATTGTTTTTTCAAAATCAAAACTGAGGCAAGTCATAGGATTGAATAGTTAGTAGATGATTTGATATAGTTGATGTAATCCATTCTCATCAATACCAACCAAAAAGTCTAACCCGGGAGAAAAAATGATTTCATTCAAGCCTTGTGTGTTAAACTCTGCGAGAATTTGTTCTGATTTGGGGTTCATTACAATCATTGATTGATTATCAAAGAGTACTCCGAGTTTATTTCCATGTCCGTACTGTAATTGAATTGCTCGGTTGGCAAAGGTAATTTCTTTGATTAAGGAACCATCCTCGCATCTCCAAAGATTCACATTGCCATTTGAGTTTATGGTCGCAATCTCGCAACTGTCAAATGAAAAAGCGGTTCCAGCCACATCATAAAGTTCATATAACTCTGAACTGGCTTTAGATCTCCAAACTTTTAAAATGCCAGGATAATCCATCCAGGTAGTCCCAATATATTGACCATCAGAAGAAATGTAGTATTTTGCTTCAAAAGCTAAACCAAGTCTACCGATACTATAACCCGCAAGTGCATTTGCAACCATTTCATTCCCATCGTAGAGTTCATATAATTGTTGATGATAAATACCCTCGCGATAGAACAATAATGATTGTAAGACGCCCGTGCCGACAGATTGAACATAATCCCCTGCCTGGCCGTAATAAACTATGACATAATCAAGACCACATGAAACGGCAAATTGTTGGTCATAAGGGTCGAATTTTACGAATTGCGCACCCAGATCGCAATAACCATAATCCATTAAGTCAATGTAACGACGTTCTTGCCCACTGGAATCATATACCCATACCCTTGATCCCTCTATGAGCGCATATTCTCCATCACCAAGTCCAGCAAATTCTTTATTAAAGCCTTGTTGCGTGATAGTAAGCAAGTGTGTCAAACCGTTTCCATGAGTCGCAGGATTTTCAAAAGTTGTCGAGTGAGCATCATCTGCATCATTGCCTTGATTATCAGTTTGACTAAATGGCGACAAAAAAACATTGTTTTGAGAAGTTTCAGGAGAAGATACATTTGTATCATTATAAGGTTCATAAGTCACAGTACTATTGCTTTGTTTGTTACGGATAACAAAAAATAGAACTATACCAATTAGAAACAAACAAACGATAGATAAAACAAGAATTGGAAGGTTTTGCTTCCTCTTGCTTTCTTGCTTAGGATAGTGGTATTCGGGTCTGTCCAATAGTGCTTCTGGTGGATAGTTTGGGTAATCTTCTCTGAATATTCCGGGATAGGCTTGATTCTGGCTTTCCCAAACAATTTGTGAATCCTCGTTGTATGAGCTTTCTACAAGGTCAGGCCTCAATTTTAGACCGCAGTGACCGCAAAACTGACCATCGCCATCATTATAGTTTTCACAATATGGACATATCATTTGTAACTCCTTCGTATTGATACCAGGTCTAAGAATAACTTGATATTATTTTACTCTGGAAAAATACGTTTCAATTCATGCGCAAGCGCATAGCCGAAACGTTCGATACTGGCTGCGATTGATTCAAAGGTCGCTGTTCCATTCTCATCTGGCGTGCCGGCAATGATAACAATCCAGGTTTTGCCTTTGTAACTCAATAGTCCATGGTCAGCAACAACGGTCGGACCGGTCATTGTGCCACGTTTATTTGCAAATGTCGCGCCAGACAAGGTGCCTGGTATCACACCCAGGTATTTGCTGTCATTCTCTGTTTGTACCAACATTAAGTCTAACAGGTAATCATTCATCTCGGCTGGTAGGAAATGCTGATGATGGATACCCTCCAATGCGGTTGCGAGGTCATTGCAGGTGCTTAGGCGAGGATGATAGGTTGTATTGGGTATGTCCCAGGAAATCAAAGTGTTTCTCAGTCGGTTATCACCGCGCGCAAAGTATTCAAGAGCTTGCGAGGCTTCCTCCTCACTGAGAATCACCATCGCTTCTAACAATGCCGCGAAATTACGACCTTCGGGGCCAATATTTTTAAGATCTGTGAGGGTTCTGCCCATTTGATGGTTGATATCCAAAACGGCTAATGCTAAGGGAATCTTAATCATCGATGCGGGATTAAAAATCTCATCAGGCTTTACTTCAAGGATAATCTCGCCACTATTAAGGTCTTTTAGAAGAATATGCCAGTCAACATCAGAATCCAAAGTGCTTGATAAAAGTGAGACATCTATTTTAGCTGTTACAGTGGGTGTTGGGCTTGTTTCTTTGCTGGGACTTACTTCGATTACAGGACTGATCGTATCGGTGGGAGTTCGTGTTTCAAAGACGAGAGTTTTTGTACGCGTTACTGTTGGCAGAGATGTCTCCTGAGGAGCTGCTGTTTCAGTTAGAGGGGGATTTTTGGCAGTACACGCGCTTAATAGAATGCTTGCAAAAATAATCAGAAGGAACAGTGGACGAATAGCCTGGTAGCCCGTCATGTTAAAAAGCGAATGTTTCATAGAAAAACCTCTCCTATGATACCGCAAGGAGAGGTTTT
>JAAZIH010000058.1 GCA_012800995.1 Chloroflexota bacterium | reverse complement strand
GGCGGACTTTTGGATTCAATAGCCGCGCATGCAGATTTTATCAATCAATTGGCATGGTCACCTGACTCAAGTTTGATTGCTACGGCAAGTGACGATGGTAGTGTGGCAATTCATTATATCGCTACACGTGAGGAGATTTTTAGGTACAGTTTTGAAGACGCTGAAGGTACCGCGGTAGTCTTTTCTGCGGATGGCACGAAACTGCTAACGAATGGTGAACAATCGGAAATTGTTGTCTGGGATCTTGTCACTGCTACCCGCATGAATACATTTGCCTGGGGAGATATCTTCTTCAGACAACTGGAGATAAACCCCACGAACACGAATCTTGTCGCGCTTAACAAATATGGTCAGACAACGCTTTGGGATTATTACACCGGCACGCAAATTGATACTCTTGATGAATACAACAGTACTTATTTCTCGTTGGCCATTTCGCCCAATGGTTCAAAATACTTCTATCTGGATGGCAATGAGCTAAGCGTGATGGCTGATGAGACAGGCAAGATTGTTTGGTCGCGTGTAGATGAAGCGTTTGACCAAATGCTGGCACCAGCTTTCAGCAAGGATGGATCCGTTTTGGTGGGTGGCACTTACCATGGTTATGTAAACTTTCTCAATGCAAATAATGGAACGGAAATTAATTATTTTGACGCGCACGATGACTGGATTAGAGAAATCGCGATATCTCCCGATGAGAGCAAAATTGCCACAGCCAGTGATGATAAAACTGTAAAAGTGTGGAATTACAATACTTATGAGCTTTTGTACACACTTGAAGGTCATACTGATTACGTGCGCACTGTGGCATTTTCGCCTGATGGTCAGCTTATCGCCAGTGCTGGCGATGATCAAACTGTGCGAATTTGGGACGTGAATACCGGCATAATCTTACATGTTTTGGAAGGACATGAAGATTGGATCTTCACGGTAGCGTTTAGCCCAGATGGTAAGATTCTGGGCAGCACCGGCGGAGATGGTTATGTGCTCTTATGGGATCCTTATAGTGGTGAACAGATTCGCAAAGTCGATGCCAGGACACATACGAAGTACAGTCTCGGGTTTACCAACGATGGCAAGACGTTTTTCGTGGAAGAAGGCATGGATATTCAGTTTTATGATATCGAAAATGGTTCCATGCTCATGACGCTGACCGGGCATACTGATAATATTATTCGTGCGAGAATGAGCGCAGATGGCACGACCCTGGTGAGCACTTCATTCGATGGTACTGTGCGGGTTTGGCGTGTGAAATGAGCCTAAGCTGATAAACAATGTTTGAATATTGTAAGGAATGTGTTATCATTCCTTACGTAACCCGGGGAGCCCACAAGGGCTGAGAGGGACCAAAGGTCCGACCCGTAAACCTGATCCAGATAATGCTGGCGGAGGGATGGACAAAGACCAATAAACACCCTCCCCAGCGAGGGTGTTTTGTTATGAAAACAGAAAAACGTGCGGTTTTATTTAGCAATGGCGAGGCACTAAGCCCTGAGCGCTTGCACATACGCAAGGATGACTATCTTATCGCTGTTGATGGCGGCTTGAAGCATCTTGAAAAGCTGAGATTAAGTCCTGATTTGATCATAGGGGATCTGGACTCTCTTGACTCACATTATCTCCAAAACCTTGAAAGAAGCTCAGTAGAAGTTCTGCGCTTTGATCCCCAAAAAGACGATACTGATCTCGCGCTGGCTCTGCGTGAGTCAATCAAGCGTGGCTATCGCTATATTGTTATTGCTTTTGGTTTGGGCGGCAGAGTGGATCACCTTTTGGGCAGCCTGGGCTTGCTTGAAGTAGCCAAAGCTGAATCCATAGACACTCATTTTGATGATGGCACAACGCGTGTCTTTTTGTTTGATGATGAAATAAGGCTTGAAACAAAACCCCAGGATTTGATATCACTCATCCCTTGGCGTGGCGATGCCTTGGTGCATGAAACCCAAAATTTGGCATATCCCTTGCGCGATGAATGGCTCCCCTTTGGCACAACGCGTGGTGTCAGTAATGTAGCCCTTGCTGAAGAAATCAGGGTCAGCCTGTCAAAAGGCGAGCTTTTAATCATTCACACAAGAACCAATGTTGAAAAATAGTAGATGAAAAGGAAGATAATGACAAAAAAGCTTTTGCTTATGCTCACACTATCCATCCTGCTTTTAGGCGGGTGCACTCTTAAAGCAAATTCTCTGTCCCAGGACTTTCCTGCTGATCGGGTGCTTAACGTGATGACACACGATTCTTTTGACATCACTGCAGCGCTTCTGGAAAAGTTTGAGCGTGAAAACAACGTTAGAGTCAACATCATCAAGGCTGGTGATGCTGGTACCGCGCTCAACCGTCTTATTCTGACCAGTAAAGCCGGCGCTCGCGAGGCGGACGTTTTTTATGGCATTGACAACACTTTATTATCCCGCGCGCTTGAAAATGAGATCTTCGAGTCTTATCAGGCACCGGCTTTAGTGGCTATTGATGTTAGTTTTAAGCTTGATGCCTCCAACCAGACATTGCCGATTAATTATGGCGATGTGTGCATCAACTATGACAAAGCCTGGTTTACTGACCATGGTTTGGCTGTGCCATCTTCACTTGAAGACTTGACCCAGCCGCTCTACCAGGGACTGCTCGCTGTAGAAAACCCCAGCACCTCATCACCCGGTCTGGCGTTTATGATGGCAACCATCGCCCATTTTGGCGAGGAGGGCTGGCTTGATTATTGGAAGCAACTTAAAGACAACCAGCTTACCATCGCTACCGACTGGGAGACTGCCTACTACACTAATTTTTCAGGCTCGTCGGGCAAGGGTTCTCAACCGCTCGTGGTTTCTTATGCTTCCAGCCCTGTCGCGGAATTTATTTACGCCGAAGTGGAGCTTGATGAAGCGCCCACCGCTTCCATTGTGGCAGATGATGCCTGTTGGCGTCAGATCGAGTTTGCTGGCATTGTAAAAGGCACCAAGCAGCGCGAATTAGCTGAAAAGTTTATTGATTTTCTCTTGAGCAAGGATTTTCAGGAAGACTTACCCCTGCAAATCTTTGTGTATCCGGTATTACCGGAAGCTGTTTTGCCAAAAGCGTTTGTGAAAGCCAGCCAAATCCCCGAAAAACCCGCCACGCTTGACCTCGCCACCATCACCAGGAACCGCGAGTTGTGGATCGAGCAATGGCTTGAAATAATGTTGGGCAATTAGAACGCTCTTGAGTTGGCTGTGCTTGCGAAAGGGCTATAAGTGACGCGCATGATGAAACGCTCCATTTGGCAAACCTTATTATTATGGGCATTGCCACTCGCGTTTTTGCTGGTTTTCTTTTATCAGCCTCTGGTGGCGATCTTCCGCTTGGTCTTTTCCACCCAGTTTAGCCAAGGTTGGAAACTGTTTCGATGGTCGCAGATCACCAAACCCCTCGGTTTTACCCTCTATCAAGCCACGCTTTCAACGATATTGACGCTCATACTGGGTCTGCCGGCAGCTTATCTCTTCGCGCGTTTTCAGTTCGCGGGACGTAAGTTTTTGCGGGTGCTGATTACCATCCCGTTTATTCTCCCCACGGTGGTTGTGGCTGCCGCGTTTAACACGCTTTTGGGCCCACGCGGTTGGCTAAATTTGGGCTTGATGTCCTTGTTTAACCTGAGTTCACCGCCTGTTAATATGCTCAACAGTCTGAGCGCTATCCTTTTGGCGCATGTCTTTTACAATACCTCAATTGTGATTCGCATGGTTGGCTCAAGCCTGAGCCGTCTTAACCAAAATTTGCCTTCAGCGGCACAAAATTTGGGCGCGTCTCCCTGGCGCGCTTTCAAGGAAGTGACTTTGCCCCTGTTGATGCCATCCATCCTTAGCGCGACGCTCATGGTCTTTCTGTTTGACTTCAGCAGTTTTGGTGTGGTGCTCATGTTAGGCGGTCCACAATTTTCAACGCTTGAAGTCGAAATTTACAACCAAGCCATGAACCGCTTCAATTTACCGGTCGCGGGATTGCTGTCAATCGTGCAGCTCGCCTTTACGCTATTGGTGAGCGTGTTAATCAACCGAAGCAATCAACCCCGTTATGGCAAAGCGGCTATGGCTTTTGAAAGTTCGGGCTTACGCGTAGCTAAGGAAAGCTGGGAGAAAGCGTTTGTGATCATCATGGTTACTGTTTTGCTTTTGCTCATGGTGACCCCAACGGTGAGCCTTGTAACGCGTTCCTTTTTTAGCTTTGAGGCGGCGCGGGGTGAGCGTGGTGAACTAAATACAGGTTTTACTTTGCGCTATTACCGCGAACTTTTTGAAAACCGGGAGAAGTCGCTTTTTTATGTGCCGCCTATTCTCGCGATTCGCAATTCCATGATTTACGCCGGCATCACCATGTTGTTGGCGACAACTTTAGGGCTTATATCCGTTTACGCCATTCAAAAATCAGGCAGCTTGAGCCCTTTTTTGGAACCCCTCTTCATGTTACCTTTGGGCGCGAGCGCGGTCACGCTTGGTTTGGGCTTTTTAATCGTCTTCGGGAGCAGTGTGCTCACCCAGGGACGCTTTCAGGCGCTCATTCCTGTCGCGCATAGTTTGGTGGCTTTGCCTTTGGTCATTCGCACGCTCTTGCCCGCTTTGCGTGGGATACCCGTGAATTTGCGTTTGGTAGCAACGAGCATGGGCGCCAGTCCTTCACGCGCCTTTCGGGAGGTGGATTTGCCTATCCTGTTTAGAGCAATTGTGGTGAGTTTGCTATTCGCTTTTACGATTTCTTTGGGCGAATTTGGCGCGTCCAGCTTTTTGAGCAACACCGCTATGCCCACGATTCCGGTTGCGATATTTCGCTATCTTTCCCAACCGGGGGCATTAAACTATGGGCAGGCATTGGCGATGTCGAGTCTTTTGATGGTGGTTTGTGTGGCAGGCAGTATTATTATCGAGCAGATTCGTCTGCCTGGTGAGGAAGTGTTTTGATGTTAAGCGTACGTGATATTTATAAAAAATACGAAGGCGCGCCTTTGTTGAATGGGCTAAGCTTTGACTTAGCTCAGGGCGAAATCATTTGTCTTTTGGGCTCATCGGGCAGTGGTAAGAGTACCCTTTTGCGCATCATCGCCGGGCTTGAAGAGGCGGAGTCTGGCGCGGTTTACTGGGATGGCGTTGATCTTGCCCAAACGCCTGCCCACAAGCGCGGTTATGGTTTGATGTTCCAGGATTACGCGCTCTTTCCGCACCGTAACGTCTATGACAATATCGCCTTTGGGCTTCGCATGCAAAAACACCCTGAAGCGGATATTGAAAAAATTGTCGGTGAGCGACTAAAGTCCATCCGCATGGAAAACTTCGCCAAACGCCCCGTTACCGAGCTTTCGGGTGGGGAGCAGCAACGCGTGGCTTTAGCACGCGCCCTGGCACCCGACCCGCGCCTGTTGATGCTTGACGAACCTCTTGGCGCGCTTGACCAGGGATTGCGCGAAGAACTCACCCAGGAACTGCGCCAAACCTTGCGCGACAGCCATAAGCCGGTCATCTATGTCACTCACGATCATCAGGAGGCTTTTGGACTGGCGGATCGTTTACTGATTTTGCACGATGGCGTGATTGTGCAGGGCGGCAGCCCACAGGAACTGTTTGAAAACCCTGCCAACGCTTGGGTGGCAGGGTTTTTGGGATTGGGCAATCTCATCAGCGGCAATGACTTGCAAAATGATAGAATGTTGTCAGGGCAGCCTGAGCCAAGCAATGAGACTGTCTGGCTTTTGCGTCCATTTGACGCGCGAATGGGTGACTCACAGGCAGACATCCCTTTTAATTTTGAAGGTGACGTTTTGGATTGTATCTATATGGGCGAGCGATATCGAACAAAACTGCGCACCCCGCAAGGAATTATTTTATCCATTGAAACGCCAAGCCTGTGCGTGATGGGTGAACAAATCAAGGTCTATTGGCAAGTAGAGGATGTTCTATGCCTCAAAAGTTAGACCTGCATATTCCAAACCCTGCCAATCCTCTCAAAATTATCAAACATCACGCCGGGTCAGAAAAGATATACAGCTGGTCTGGCCAAGTGCTTAGTGAAACCCTGAATATGCGGCGGTTGAATGCTTGGTTCAACGGTAATCCTGGTTATGTTGGCAAGGTCTTGCTTGAGACCGGTGACCGTTTTGTGGAGACGTATTTCACCGATCGCTGGTACAACTTTTTTCAAATCTATGCTGGTCAGAGCGATGTAATGAAATGTTTTTACTTCAATCTGTCTCGTCCGGCTGTTTTTTATGAAGACCGCATCGAATGGGAAGATTTAGCACTTGATTTAATCGTTTATCCT
>JAAZIH010000057.1 GCA_012800995.1 Chloroflexota bacterium | reverse complement strand
TTATCCTGGCTGGAAGATCTCTTCCCGCGATATTTTGGCGAGAACGGGCAATATCCGCTGATCGTCTTCAAAAAACCTAAGCGCGATGGCGCCAAGGAGTAAACATGAACTGGAAAGAAAAAACTGTATTGGTAACCGGTGGCACCGGTTCGTTTGGCAAGAAATTCATTCGCTTGATGCTGGATGAATATCAGCCTAAAAAAATCATTGTTTTCAGCCGTGATGAGTTGAAACAGCACGAAATGCGCGCGGTGGGTGGCTTTGATCATCCTTCAATCCGCTATTTTATCGGCGACATCCGCGACCGCGATCGCCTGATGACCGCGTTTTACGGTGTGGATATCGTGGTGCATACCGCGGCGCTCAAGCAGGTGCCGGCCTGCGAATACAACCCGATGGAAGCGATTAAGACCAACATTATGGGCTCAAGCAACGTCATTGACGCCGCGATTGCCAATAACGTTGAGAAAGTGCTGGCGCTCAGCACCGATAAAGCGGTTAATCCGGTCAATCTCTACGGTGCCACAAAGTTAGCTGCAGAGAAGTTGATGGTCCAAAGTAACGCCTATGCCGGCGGACGTAAAACGCGCATTGCCTGCTCACGCTATGGCAATGTGGTTGGCTCGCGTGGTTCGGTTGTGCCCTTGTTTATCAAACAACGCCCAAGTGGCGTTCTGACCATTACCGATGATCGCATGACCCGCTTCTGGATTTCGCTGGAACAAGGTGTGCGTTTTGTTATTCGCTGTATTGAAGAAATGCAGGGTGGCGAGCTCTTTGTGCCCAAGATCCCCAGCATGAAGATGACCGACCTGGCGAAAGCCATTGCGCCCGAAGCCCAAATTAAAATCATTGGCATTCGCCCCGGTGAAAAACTTCACGAAAGCCTGATTTCTGAAGACGAAGCGCGCACGACTGTGGAACTGGAAGATATGTTTGTCGTGCAGCCATCTGTGGAAGCACTCTGGTTCGGACATGCCTGGGCAGACAAAGGCAAGCCCGTGCCTGATGGTTTCACCTACACCAGCGCGAACAATACCGAGTGGCTTGACGTTGACGGCATCAACGCCATCATCAAGCCGATTGAAGCAGAACTGGCGAAAGAAAAGTAATCGATGACAAAGTTGCTTGTTACCGGGGCAAGTGGGCACCTGGGGCTCAATTTAGCGCTTTTGGCGGTCGAGCACGGCTATGAAGTGACTGGATGGTCACACTCGCGTGGGCTAAAGACCCCGCCTTTTTCGAGCGAAAGTGTCGATATTGGCGATTTGGAGGCTTTGCCTGCCGCGTTGCAAGCGCTGGAACCTGAAGTAATCATCCATTGCGCGGCAATTGCCAATGTTGAAGTAGCTGACAAACAACCCGAACTGAGCCAGCGCATCAACGCTGAGGCGCCCGGTGTCATCGCGCGTGTAGCCAGGCAACTTGGATTGAAGATGATTCATATCTCTACCGACGCGGTATTTGATGGCAGTAAGGGCAATTATAAGGAAGATGACGCGGTTAACCCGCTCAACGCCTATGCCAAAACAAAGCTTGCCGGTGAGTGCGCGGTGATGCAAGCCAACCCGGATGCTGCCATCGCGCGTGTGGTCTTTTATGGCTGGACTTTGGAAGGCAATCGCAGCCTGGCAGAATTTTTCTACAACAATCTCGTTGCCGGTCAATCCGTAAATGGTTTTACAGATGCCTACTTCAACCCCATGTACGTGCGTGATTTGGCAGAAACTCTGCTTGAAATCGCCGAAGCGAATCTCAAGGGCATCTGGCACACTTTTGGAAACGATACACTTAGCAAATATGACTTTGGCGTCGCTCTGGCGCGTAAGTTTGGGCTGGACGAAAGCCAAATCAAGCCTGTATCGGCATCGCAGGGACGTAGTGTGGTGCGGTCGCTCAACCTGAGCACGAACAGCGATAAATTAGCCAGGGCTTTGGGGCATCCCTTGCCCGGATTGGCGCAAGGGCTGAATAGACTCAAGGAAGATTTTGATAAAGGCTGGCGAGAAACCTTAGCCGCGTATAAAGCATAATTTGGAGGCATCATGGAATTGAAAATCGGAAACACAATCATCGGTAATAATCACCCCACCTATTTCGTAGCCGACATCGCCGCCAACCACGATGGTTCACTGGAGCGCGCGATTGAGCTTATTCGCCTGGCGGCTGAAGCTGGCGCCAATGCTGCCAAATTCCAAAACTTTAGAGGACCTGAGATTGTCTCTGATTATGGCTTTTCGCATATGAACGCGCAGGTATCCCATCAAGCCAAATGGAAAAAGAGCGTCACCGAAGTCTACAATGCCGCCTCTATTCCCTTTGAGTGGACACCCATTCTTCGAGAAGCTTGCGACAGACAAGGCATTGAATTTTTCTCCGCGCCTTATGATTTCGATGCTATTGATATGCTGGAAGAACATGTGCCCGCCTATAAAATCGGCTCAGGCGATATCACCTGGATTGAAGCCTGTTTGCGCATCGCTAAAAAAGGCAAACCAGTCCTTTTAGCGACGGGTGCGTCAAGCATTGGCGACGTGCAACGCGCGGTGGATGCTATTCTGGAAGTCAATTCGCAGTTAGTACTGATGCAATGCAACACCAACTACACGGCTGAAGACGGCAATTTTGATAACATCGACCTGAATGTGCTTAAGACTTATCATAAAATGTGGCCACAACTGATTTTAGGCTTAAGCGATCACACCCACGGACATGCCACGACCCTGGGCGCGGTGGCGCTGGGCGCGCGTGTTGTTGAAAAACACTTTACTGACGACAACCAACGCGAAGGTCCCGACCATGCTTTTGCCATGAACCCTCAGAGCTGGGCGGAAATGGTGCGCAACACCCGCCAGCTTGAACGCGCTTTGGGTACCGGTAACAAACGTGTTACCGCGAATGAACAGGAGACCGTGGTGGTGCAACGCCGCTGCTTGCGCGCCGCGCGCGATATTAAGGCAGGTGAGACGATTACCCGCGATATGGTTGCTGTTTTACGCCCGGCAACATCCGGCGCGATTGAGCCTTACGAAATTGAAAAGGTACTCGGTAAACGCGCGCGCCAAAACCTGGAACATGGACAGGACTTACGCTGGACACATCTGGAGTAAAGATGCGTATTTTGTATTTCACGCGCTCGGATAGCGTGCACGATCAACGCTTTATGGCAGCGCTGGCTGAAAGCGGGCATGAAGCTTATGTCTTGCGTCTCTATGAAGGGGACTATAAGACCCCTGAAGGCGTGAGCGCGATTGCATTTAAAGGGATTAAAGGTCCCTTGCGTTTGTTGCAAATTCCTGGTTTGGTCGCGCGACTGAAAAAACTCCTGGAAGAGCTAAAACCTGACCTGGTGCATGCCGGACCCTTGCACGATTTGGCTTATCTCATCGCGAAAACAGGCTACAAGCCTTTGCTCAGCATGAGCTGGGGCTTTGATTTGATGCGAGATGTGATTGTCGATGCCGG
>JAAZIH010000056.1 GCA_012800995.1 Chloroflexota bacterium | reverse complement strand
TTGGCGAACGCAGTCGCGAAGGCAACGATATGTGGCTGGATATGAACCGCTCGGGTTTGATGGACTCGACCATACTCGCTTTTGGGCAGATGAATGAGCCACCTGGCGCGCGTTTGCGCATCCCCTATACAGCTTTGACTACGGCGGAGTACTTCCGCGATGAAGAGCAACGTCCGGTTTTAATTTTTATTGACAATATTTACCGCTTCATTCAGGCAGGCTCAGAAGTTTCTGCCTTATTGGGGCGTTTACCCAGCGAAATGGGCTACCAAAGTACGCTGGATTCTGAGATGGGCGTTCTGCAGGAACGCATTACGTCAACCAGTAATGGCAGTATCACGTCAGTTCAGGCGGTGTATATCCCTGCCGATGACGTGACCGACCCCGCTGTGGCAGCCACTTTTTCGCATTTGGATGCCACCACGGTGCTTTCAAGGCGACTGGTGGCACTGGGGCTTTATCCAGCGATTGACCCCCTGCAATCCAGTTCGAACCTTTTATCGCCGGAGTATGTCGGTCAGGAACATTATCGTGTGGCGATGCAGGTGAGGTCTACCCTGGCGCGATATGAGGAACTGCAAGACCTCATCGCGATTTTGGGTATGGAGGAGCTGTCTCTTAGCGACCAGCAAATTGTCATCCGCGCGCGACGGGTGCAGCGTTTTCTCACGCAACCTTTTATTGTGGCGGAAGAATTCTCCGGGAAACCGGGCGCGTTTGTGCCCTTGGAGGAAACGATTGAAGGCTTCGCGCGCATTTTGAACGGTGAACTGGACGATGTGCCCGAGCAGGCTTTTTATATGACCGGTACCATCGCGGATGTGCTTGAACAAGCTGAAGCCCTTGAGGCAAGCGGCTTGATTGAAGATGAAGAAGCTTTAGGACTGGAAGATGAGTCAGAAGTCTAAAGACAAAGTGATGCGCGTGGAAATACACAGCATGGCAGGTAGTCCGCTTGTGTTGGAAAATGTCAGTGCATTTAATGTCTTAGTCTCTGATGGCGGCTGGCTGGGCATCTTGCCCGGGCATACCCATTTGGTCGCTGCCACGGTTGATGGCGAAGCGCGCTACACCATTGGCGAAGAACAACTGACGAAACACATCAGCAGTGGCATTTTAAGCGTCGCTGATAACGTGGTGAGTATACTAACAACGAAATAAGATGGAAGAAAAAGAGGCACCCAGGATTATTCTACCCGGTCAGGCAGATCCCGAAACACGGCGAAAACGTCTGTTTTCAAGCCGTGATTTGCGTGCTACGACCATTGGCTGGGAGATTGCTTTGCCGATCGTTATGGGTCCACTCATCGGCTTTTTTATCGACCGCAGCAAGGGCACGGGCGTGCGCTGGACTTTGATTTTATTGGGAGTAGGTTTGTTTGCCTCGGTTACATCCATTGTGCGTTATGTGAGCCACGAAATGCATATCATGCGCCGCGACGAAGAAGCCAAAAGAAAAGAGGCTGAAGAAAAACTTAAAGAGGAGGAGCGTCGTGTTGTCCCCCGTCGTTATTTCGATCCTTAGTTATACCCTGTGGGTGGTCCTGGGTTTTGTCAGTGCGATTATGACTTTTAGCATGCTTACCAGGCAAATCAGCAAGATAGACCCCCACGATCCCAACGCGAAAAAGGCAGTCGCGCCAATTACCTTAGGGCGAATTGCGCGTTTGCTTGTTATCGCGGTTCTTCTTTACCTTGCCTTGCGTTGGGATTTTCGCTACGCGATTACTTTCGTGGTGGCTTTAACCGTGGCTACCTGGGGATTGGCAATTTACTATCATTTGCGTGCCAAAAAAGCTGAAGCTGCCCCAAACCAAACACAAGTTGTGGAGGAGGATTTAGAACAGCATGCTTGAGCATAAGACCCTGATACTTCTGGGAATGCCCATCAGCGATACAGTGGTTTACACCTGGATTACCATGGGGGTGATTATCGCCATTGTGCTTTTATTAAAGTTGCTAAAGCCTAACCTTTTGGAGCATATCCTGGAACTGGTGATTGGTGTTGTTGACGATGCCATGGACGTAGACGATCTTCATCCCTATATCCCTGTTTTGGGCAGTTTGATGATTTTTGTGCTTATTTCCAATATCATCTCAATTGTGCCTGGAATGAAGTCGCCCACAAGTGACATTAACACCACGATAAGTTTGGCATTGATTGTGGTGTTTTCGGTACATATTTATGGCGCTCAGAAAAAAGGATTATGGAAGTATCTTAAAGAATTCGCCAGCCCCATTTTTATGTTCCCTATCGAGTTGATTGGGCAGTTAAGTCGCACGCTTTCCCTTTCCTTACGCTTGTTCGGGAATGTTATGAGTGGCGACATGATTGTGGCAATCGTTTTTTCCCTGATTCCCATGGTTTTACCCGTCGCCGCGGTGGCCATTACAGGCATTTCGGGTGTTTTGCAGGCTTATGTCATTACCACACTGGCAGCCTTGTTTATCTCTTCCGCGGTTGAAATCAACGAAGAAGACCAAAAAGTAAAAGAAGAAAAAGCCGCCAAGCGGCGTGAAAAAAGAAATCTTAGAAAGAAAAACAGAAAGGAGATTGCTAATGGCACATCTTAGTGAAGAAGCAATCATTACCATCGTAACTATCATCGTCTCGGGTTTGAGCATCGTGATTGGTACCATGATCCCCACCTGGGTGGAAGGAATGTCCGCAGTGAAAGCGATTGAAGGCATGGCACGCCAACCTGAAGCCTCAGGGCAATTGCGCACGGCGATGCTCATCGCTTTGGCATTGCTCGAAACCGCGTCGATTTATGTTCTACTCATCGTTTTGGTGCTTTTATTTGCCAATCCGTTGATTACACGCTTCTTTGGAGGCTAAACCATGCTCGACCTGAACATTAGCACCATCATTTGGGAGATCGTCAACTTTCTGATTATCACCGTGGTGCTGTATTTCCTGGTCTTTAAGCCGATGACCAAACGCGCTGAAGCCCGCGCCATCGAGAAAGCTGAAAATAAAGCCGCGCTCGAACGTGACGTGGAAGAAGCTGCAATAAGATTGCGCGAAATTGAGGATCGGCTTAGTCATCTGGACGAGGAAGTTCAAGTGATTACGGATGAGGCTTACAGTAATAGCCAGGTCTTGCAAAAGGAGCTGTTGGAGGCCACGCGTCAGGAAGCAGACCAAATTATGCTTGATGCCGTGCAGGAAGCCCGCAAGGAACAGGCTATTGATATCAAAAAGAATCAGATTGAATTGGTTGATACGGTCATTAATATTTCAAACAAAACTTTGCGCACTGTTACCCCAAAAGCTGTGCATGATGCTTTGCTTGAAGAATTGCATCAAACTATCTGGAACCTGGGTAAAACCGATATGCGCACGGTGCAGAACATCCGTGACGCTTTGGCAACCCGCTCGTCGACCATCGACATTACCCTGCCGTATGAACCGACTCCACAAGAGCATGCCAAGCTGCTCAATACATTCTATGCTTTGGCAGACAAAGAGGTCGATTTGAATATCATTATCGATCCCATGCTCATCGCGGGTGTAAAAGCACACGTAGGCGATATCGTTATGGACAACAGCCTGGCAGCACAACTTGAAGCCTTGCGGGATGAGGTTACCAAGTCGCTGGAAACCTTCACGATGGAAGAAAATGACTGAGCTGGATACACGCACCAACGAGATTATAGCCCGTTTTAGCGATAAACTGGCGACCGATGACCCATTAAATGTCAGCAGGAATGACTTTGTGGCGCAATCGGTTGACCGGGTCGTAGAAAAGGTTGGCCCACGGCCAAGTTCTTTGCGCACGAAGTATTTGCTGAAAGATATCCGCGATTCCGCTGATATCCTGAAGCATCGCATGCTGTTTAAAAGCGTTGGCACGGTGCAACATGTGGGGAATGGCGTGGCAACGCTGAGCGGTTTGCCGCTTGTGCATTTGGAAGAGCTGGTTGTTTTTCCGAATGG
>JAAZIH010000271.1 GCA_012800995.1 Chloroflexota bacterium | reverse complement strand
GCTTTCCAGTTGGGCATCCACTCCGTCGCGCCTTGCAAAAGATATTTTGAATCGGTGTAAATAAGCACCTGACAGGGTTCTTTCAACGCGCGCAAACCTTCCAACGCGGCAGTGATCTCCATGCGATTGTTGGTCGTCGCCTTCTCGCCACCGGTCAGCACCTTTTCATATCTTCCTGAGCGCAAAATCGCCGCCCAGCCACCCGGTCCAGGGTTACCTGTACACGCGCCATCGCTCCAGATTTCAACTTTCGGCAGATTAGTCATCCGCACTCCTTTGCACATCAATAAGCGTTTGTTTGAGCAAACCAAGAATTTTTGGTAAATATTGCGTGTCCAAGCCATATACGCGTAAATAGGCATCCTGGAAGATTCGCCGTGTAATCGCCCAGTTTTCAGCCTCAGGCGCTAAAACGTAGTGCGCGTCTGTCAATGCCGCGCTCGCCCATGCGGGATGAGCTTTCGCGTAATCCGGGGCAATATCCGCCGGCGCGCCAGTTACTGGCCAATAGCCATGCACCTCAACCAGCGCGGCTTGTTGAGCTTCCTCCAAGAGATACCGCGTGAAAATCCAGGAAGCCAATTCCGTTGGTTCGTCAGCGTTTAAAATTCCGATTCCCAAACTTTCTATCGCGATCACACCCCGCCCATCAAGGCTTGGATAGGGCATGGTCATCCAATCATCCTCATTGCTGTTCATCGCTGCTGTCATATAGGCTAAATCGTCTAATCCACCCTCAGCCGCTAAAGCCAGGCGACGTGCGAAGTATTCGTATGGCACACTTTCCATGCCAACCCAATGCGCGTCTTTCTCAAAAGCGGTTTTCAGCCATTCGTAGCTATTGAGTAAAGGATCTCCATCGAATTGTAGATGGGACGCACCGGGGTTAAATGAACCATCAAAACCAAAATACCATGCCAGGGCAGACTGTACTGATTTAGATAATAACAGCCCTCCCGTGCCATTGTTGTTTAGATTATCATCGCGCAGATTGGCAGCTAAACCTGCCATCATTTGAGACGTAAAAGCCTCCAAATCGAAAGGAATTTCATCAAAACCAAGCTCCTCTGCCCAGCTTTTGTTGTAATAAAGCAGGGCTGGTTGATAGGCAATCGCGATACTACGCGATTGTTCATTACCTTGCAAAGGATTAAAGTCATCAAAGGGCGAACTTTTATCGTAAAAATCAGAAATACCCAGATCAGTATCATTGATAAAAGCAGATAAATTTATAAAACGATTGTTTTCATGAGCGGAATAAATATCGTAGCTCTGAGAGATGACCAGGTTAGCATTCAAAGCTTCATGACTGAGCAAATCAGCCATGTATTCCAAACCGAAGCCACCCACCGTGCTGACTTTTATTTCATAATCATTTTCTTGATTAAATGCATCAACCATCGCGTTGAATCCCGCTTCAGCTTCGCCGTACCATGGGTGTTGAACCACGAGTTCAATCCCATGCAACTGGCTCCCCAGTTTTTCAAGCAATGGTTCCGCGGTTGGTACAGCTGTGGCGGTTGGCTTGGGAACCTGCGTTTTAGTCGCCACTTTTGAAGGAACAACTGTTGACGTTCGCGCTATTTCCGTGGCAGGATGAAAATTCACTGCCTGTGGCTTACAAGAAACCAGAATGGTAAGAATTACCAATATTAAAAGTAAAAATCGTCGTGATTTAGTCAAAACAACATCCTTTAAAAACAAGGCGGGAATGGATGGGAGTCGAACCCACCACGGATCTTATCAACCCGACACTGATTTTGAAGACCAGGAGGCCCACCGGGGCCTAACCATTCCCGCCGCTAAGTATATCCGACTTTATTAAAGTTTTGTATAACTTTATAGCTTTACACTTTTAATGTGGTAATATAGTTGATGTGTAAACTAATTTTTTGAATACATATAGAGGTAAAAATGACGAAACACTTAAATGTAACGCCCGATTGGGTTAAAAATGCCGTTTTTTATCAGATCTTCCCTGATCGTTTTGCCTGGAGTCCCAAAGTTGAGAAACCAGGCAACTTTGAAACCTGGGACAGCGTTCCCACTGTACATGGTTTTAAAGGTGGCGACTTGATGGGCGTCGTGGAAAAACTCGACTACCTGCAGGATCTTGGTATAAACGCCATTTACTTAAACCCTATCTTTCAATCCGCTTCCAACCACCGCTACCATACGCACGACTACTACCAGGTAGACCCGCTGCTGGGTGGTAACGAAGCCTTTAAATTGCTTATTGAAGAAGCCCACAAACGAGATATCAAGGTTATCTTGGATGGTGTCTTTAACCATGCCAGCCGCGGTTTCTTTCAGTTCAACCACATTATGGAAGTTGGCAAAGACTCCCCTTATGTAGATTGGTTCCACATTAAGGGTTACCCGCTAAACGCCTTTGAGGGCAAACCCAACTACGAATGTTGGTGGGGATTGCCTGCCCTGCCCAAACTCAACACCGATAATCCGCAGGTGCGCCGATATATTCTTGACGTCGCGCGCTACTGGATTGAACAAGGCGCGGATGGCTGGCGATTGGACGTGCCCTTTGAAATCGACGATGATGATTTCTGGCGCGAATTCCGAGATGTGGTCAAAACCGCCAATCCCGATGCTTATATTGTTGGCGAAATCCCCTGCGAAGCTCAACGGTGGATGGCAGGCGATCAGTTTGACGCCGTAATGAACTATCAAATTACTTCTGCGGCGCTTGGCTTTTTTGGTGGCAAACAAATCGATTACGAACTTGCCAGTGGCATGATGGGTTTGGGTGAAGCTGAAAAATTCACCGCGGAAAAATTTGCCAAACGCACTGAAGAACTGTTGCAAATTTATCCTTACGAATTTGCGCTCGCTCAAATGAACTTGCTCGACAGCCACGATATGCCCCGATTCTTGAGTCTGGTAAGCGGAAACGCGAAACGGCTTGCTCTGGCATATTTGTTCCTATTCACCTATCCTGGCGCGCCCAGCGTCTACTATGGTGATGAAATTGGGCTAACTGGTGGCAAGGACCCCGATTGTCGCAAGACTTTCCCG
>JAAZIH010000055.1 GCA_012800995.1 Chloroflexota bacterium | reverse complement strand
TTGGGTCGATTTGGCGACGCAACGTCTTCCATCACTTCTTTTGCCAGCTCAAATGGTATTTGCCATTCATCCGCCATCATCTGCCACATTTGCGCTTCTGTCGTTTTACCGCGCATGACATCCCAAAAGACTTCCGAACCACCGGGCATGAGCATCATTTCAGCCATCTCACCACTTGCTGGCTGACCAAGTTCATCTAACTTTGCCCGTAACTCTTCTTCATTGTGAAGATTAACCAATACATTTCCAAAATCAAATATGAGGGTGTTGAATCTTTTCATGACACTATTATAAGCCATGCTACATTGAATACATCCATCATGATAAAATCTAATCACATATTAAAAGAGGTAATTATGGAAAGACAAGTACCCATCCGCTCATCTGAAGAAATTGATCTCTATTTACGCACAATTTATTCCTTGCTTCGCTCTAATAACGAAGTGTCCATCCGCACGCTTGAAGAAGTTCACGCTGGCACAAACTCATCCTTACATATTCATGCCCGAAGCACCAAGCCTGACATCTCTGCCCTGATTTACAGTCTCATGCGTCTGCCAGCTGAAGTTGTGAACGCCAGGAAAATTGTCCTTGGTCAAGCTGCATCTATTTTTGAAGACTTTGGATATGGCAACATCGAAAAATGGCAACATGTTAGCGCCCAAGCCCGCCGACGCCGTTGTTTTTGGGATGGGGAAGAAACGCTGGCATGCTTTATAGCTTCACGGTCAGATATTGATGATGTTATTCCAGTGCTAACCGCCCTGCAAATGGAATGGAATAAGCTCCACATGCTTATTCAATCCTTGCCTATCGATTTTCTAAAAATCGCTCTTCCTGATAATCAGGAAATATTCAAACAACTTGGTGCACACCTTAACATTGACATTGATGAGCTCAATCGTCTTTACTCAATCTGGGGCGATAACTTTACTGAAATGCTAATTAAAATCCACCAACAACCTTTTGATTTCAAAGTACGCCTTTTAAGTGGTTCGCTCAACGATTACCGCAAAGCGACTGTTATCTGGTGGGATAACATTCAGGACAAAGTGCCCGAGATCGTAAACCGCCCTATTTATTTCGTTTCTTCCAACACGCATAGCCTTACCAATTTACTTTCTGGTTATACCTTAACAAAAAGAGGAATTATCCTCGATTACATCGAGCAACATGAACCACGATTGATGGAAGAGTGGCTTGAAATTAATAAAGAAACTACACCGACAAGTGAAGAAAACTTCTTCTACTATGCTCTGCGCAAGCTGACAGAAACCGAGCAAGGCGAGAATTATGTTGAAGAACAGAGAACCGTTGAAACCGCCCTTGGTATTCACCGCGTTAGCAGTGATCATAGTTTTGATGTCGAAGCGAATATCATCCAGCTTAATTCTCTTGACCCCCGGTTTTTCGACCCCCGCCTGGCATCCAAGCACGAAGGCTATGAAAAATCCTGGGATTTCCTCAAAGACTCCGATGCACTCATTCTCAACATCGACTACCCATTGGGCGCATCCGCCTACAACTTATTGACGAAAATCGCTGAGAATGTGGATAAAATCCTGGGCATCTATATCATGGGCAAGGCTGCCAGTCTGAACGCGATACGTGGTGATGTCATCATTCCAAATGTTGTCTACGATGAGCATTCTAAAAACAGTTATCTATTCTCAAACGCTTTCAAAGTGACTGATGTTGCCACCTATCTCAATTTTGGCACCGTTTTAGACAGCCAAAAAGCGGTTACAGTTCTTGGCACTTATTTGCAAAACGCTACCATTATGGATGTCGTCTATCGTGAGGGCTATACCGACATTGAAATGGAAGCCGGTCCTTACCTGAGCGCGATTTACGAGCTATTCAGGCCTGCCCGCCATCCACTTAACGAAATCGTTAACCTATACGAACTACCCATTGATCTCGGCTTCCTGCATTATGTTTCTGATACGCCTTTTAGCAAAGGGCAAAACCTTGGCGCGGGCAGTCTTTCTTACTTTGGGATGGACTCAACTTACGCCGTATCCCTGGCAATCCTCAAACGCATCATGAAACTTGAAAGACGAAGATTGAGCGCTTGATAAGAAAGATTTTTAAAAGTCAAACGCCCAGTTTTTCCCTGGGCGTTTTTCTTTTGAATGATTGTTTTAAGCTAATCGATCTCTTAGCTTTTCTGCGGTAGCCTGGTAGTCAGCCAGCTTTTGTCTTTCGGCTTCAACGACCTTTTCAGGCGCTTTTTGCGCGAATGGGCTTGCCAGCAATCCTTGCAAGCGTTTGATATGCGATTCAGCTTCCTGCAGTTCTTTGGTCAATCGTTCACGATCTGCTTCATCATCGCCATCACCGCGGAGTTGCAGGAAGATTTCAATTCTATCCACAACCAAAGCTGTCAACCCTTCAACATCAACTGGCGATACGCTCAATTGCAAACCATCCAAATCAAGATTCGCAAAATCAGCAATAACTGCCTTTTGATCTTCCAGCAAATCAGCTAATTCAGCAGATACCATCACAGCCTTCAGTTTCTTGTTTGGTTCGATCTTATATTCTGAGCGTACATTTCTTATTGCCCGAACAATATCCTGTACCAAAGCAAATTCACGTAAATAATCTTCCTCATCTCCAACCAGTGTCATAGCTTCGGGCCATTTGGCAATCATCAAATCTTCTGCCCAGCCTTCTTCAGGTGTGTAAACTAAGCCAGACACCTGACAGGCATTTTTCAAATACTCCCATAATGCTTCTGTCACAAATGGCGTAAAGGGGTGTAACAAGCGCAACATCGTATCCAATACATACCCAAGCGTAAACGCAGTATAGGCAGTTCTGTCACCACCTTCAGCAAGTTGGCGTTTTGAGCCCTCCACATACCAATCCGCAAAATCATTCCACAGGAATTCATAAATTTGCTTACCAGCCTCACCATACTGATAGGCTTCAAAGAGTGAATTGACACTATTCACGGTTTGTTTCAAACGCGCCCAAATCCAACCGTCGGCTAAAGTCCATTCTGGTTCAGCTTGTGCTTTTTCCTCAACTCGATCAATCGCGTTAATCACATAGCGTCCTATATTCCACACTTTGTTCGCGAAGTTACGGTTGGCTTCGACTTTCTTTACGCCCACATTCTGGTCATTACCTGGTGACGAGCCCACCAATAGCGTAAAGCGCAAAGCGTCTGTACCATATTCGTCCATCAGAATAAGTGGGTCGATAACATTATTCTTGGTCTTGCTCATCTTCTGTCCTTTTTCATCGCGAATCATGCCATGCAGATAAACCGTATGGAAAGGCACCTCACCGGTGAACTCCAAAGCGTCCATCACCATCCGTGCCACCCAGAAGAACAAAATATCATAGCCAGTTTCCAAAATACTTGTTGGATAAAAGTACTTGAAATCAGGTGTTTCCTCAGGCCAACCAAACACAGAGAACGGCCAGAGTCCAGATGAGAACCAGGTATCAAGTACGTCATCATCCTGGTGCAAATCTGTAGACCCACATGCTGTACATTGATGCGGTGTTTCACGCGCTACGATAACCTCATCACAAGCCTGGCAATACCACACCGGTATGCGATGTCCCCACCATAGTTGTCGGCTGATACACCAGTCCTGGATATTATTCATCCAATTCAGAAAGACTTTTGTAAAGCGCTCTGGCACAAACTGTATCTCGCCATCATTCACAGCTTTAGCAGCTGCTTCTGCCAGTCCATCCATTTTCACAAACCACTGCGTCGAGATCAAAGGCTCAACGATCTCGCCTCCTCGCTGTGAGCGGGGCACATTCATTTGGTAATCTTCTTCTTTTATGACCAAACCAGCTTCTTTCATGTCTGCCCAGATTGCTTTACGGGCTACAAAGCGGTCCATTCCTGCGTAAGGTCCAGCGTTTTCATTGAGCGTGGCATCTTTGTTCATGATATTGATGACTTCCAAATGGTGACGCATACCGATTTCATGGTCGTGGGGATCATGCCCTGGAGTAATCTTCAAAGCACCTGTACCGAACTCTTTTTCCACATAATCATCAGCGACAACCGGGATTTCACGTCCTAAGCTGGGCACAAGCACTTTTTTGCCAACAAATTTTGCATATCGTTCATCTTCGGGATGAACAGCAACCGCGGTATCACCGGGAATGGTTTCCGGGCGCGTGGTTGCCACAGGCAGATAATTTCCTGAACCATCCGCGAGCATATACTTGAAATAATAAAGCTTACCGGGTTCTTCTGAATATTCAACCTCAAGATCCGAAACCGCGGTTTGTAAGCCTGGTGACCAGTTAATCATGCGCGCGCCACGATAAATCAAACCTTTTTCCCAAAGTCGAACAAAGGCTTCACGCACCGCGTTTGAAAGTCCTTCGTCCAAGGTAAACCGTTCACGCTCCCAGTCACAGGATGCGCCTAATCGTCGCAGCTGGCGTGAAATTTCACCACCGTATTTTTCTTTCCATTCCCACACACGCGCCTCAAAAGCCTCGCGCCCTAATTCTTCGCGACTGCTGCCTTCCGTTGCCAGGAGTTTTTCAACCTGTAACTGAGTCGCGATGCCGGCATGATCAGTTCCCGGAACCCATAAAGTTGGTATACCCTTCATGCGATGGTAGCGCACCATAATATCTTCAATGGTCACAAACATCGGATGCCCAAGATGCAATGCCCCAGTAACATTTGGGGGCGGGATAACAATGACAAATGGCTCTATACTCGGATCGTGTCCCGGTTGATTGGGATCATTCGTCGGTTTGAAATAGCCTTTTTCTTCCCAACGCTTGTAAATGGCTTCTTCATAAGCCTTAGGGTCATAAGTTTTTGGTAAATCTGTCATCTTATCCTCTTTCGTGTCTTTTCTTCTTTTCAAAATGACACAGTTAAATTAAAAAGCTTTCGTCACTTGAGGACGAAAGCTAAGTTCCGTGGTACCACCTCAATTCGGTCATTTTCTGACCGCACTTAGGGTGAGCGTTATCGGGCTCTCCCGGACCGGTCTAATCCCTTGCGGTTTCTTCGGTCATCAATCCTGGCGACTTCAAACTTTCCTTTCCCGTGAACCCTCTCAGCAATCAAGTTCATCTCTGTCGGGTGGATAAAGCCTTACTACTCCAAGTCGCTATTATAGCAAGTTTTTAGAAATCAAGTATTGCTTTTGTATAATTGCGCTTACTTTTCCATACTAATAGTTTGCTCATCCCAATGATGCCAACCATCAAATTTTTCTTCAACAATCTTACGGCCTTCCCCT
>JAAZIH010000270.1 GCA_012800995.1 Chloroflexota bacterium | reverse complement strand
TTGTTTTTCAGATCAAAGATGTACACGCCATCGATGTTGCCACGATATGCCAGATAGCTGCCATCCGGTGACCAGCGAGGCATATGCACATTTTCATCTTCCAAACGAGTCAGCACGGTCACTTCATTCGTCACGAGATCCTTGGCTACCAACTCCCGTTGACCTTCACCTTCTCTGCCACTTCTGGCATAAACCAGTTTCTGTCCATCGAAAGAGAAACCCGCATAGTTGCTTTCAATACTCGTGAATAATTGACCCTGCAAGTCCGTGATCTCCAATATTTTTTGAGCCTTATCAGGACCAAGGATTAATCCCTGCGGAATGCTATCAGGATCAATTTCTGGCACAACGAAGCTTTCATAGGAAATAATTGCTTTTTCTTGCCTGTCATGCTCTGTGGCAACACTCAGCAAAGCCTCATCAGGCATCCAAACTGTATTAAGTTCGAATGTTTCATCAATCACCAAGGGGTTACTTAATCTAATGGTATAGCTTTCCTGTCGAACAGACATATTGTGGCGAATTTTCGCTCCAAAATCGCCACGATTTTGGAAGTGAGTCGGAACAGGCTTGTAATCAGACTCAGGCATAGAAATGTAGGTTTGGTTTTCAGGATCGTAAACACTAATATCCGCGTCAAATATATCTGGTCCACTGATAAAAGCCGCCAAAACGTGGTCTTCAGCCTGAACACTCAGATAAGTAGCTCTAAGTTTATAATCCCCAAACACACGGTTAATATCGTAGCTATTCAATCTAAAGACACCATAGCCTGGGATTTCAGATTTTTCAAATTCATCAGCCTGGATTTCAATATCAAAGACATCCTCCGTGCGTTTCGCTGTGGAAGCAAGCTGTTTAATAGTGAAAGGTGCTTTAAAACCACCTGGCCGCATTTCAATCGCCCAGTTCATGCCATAGCTGTAATCCTCATAAGGGATGAGCGCCCGGATATTTTCCGGGATACGGTAAGGCACGTATTTGCCATCCGCGTCTTCGATTTTAAGCTCGCCCTGCAAATGCAGATCGCCTAAATCAGCCGCGCCACTAAACGCGCCAGTCAGGATGAGTGCGTCGCCATCTCTGATAATGTTCTGGATTTGCACACCGCCCTCAATCGCCTTTTCCGCTATGGGCAGGGTGATGAAATCATTTGAAGAATCTCTCCATGTTTCCACAATAGTTCGTTCATGAATTTCGATAGGCACCACCTGCGGCTCAGGTAAAGCGTCTGCCATTGTATACACATCCTGCATGGTGACTTCATCGCCAGCTGATTTCAGCTTCAGACTCGCTTGCCAGTCTTGTGGCGCGGTGTTATTCAAAACTGTGTTCCAGATACAAGGCACATGCAAGCTGACTTGCGTTGTTCCGGCAGGAAGCCCAGGAAATTCACCCATCTTGATTTCTTCATAGTGAGTGCCGTCTTCAGTTTCAAGCCAGGCTGGTAAAGAGCATTGTTCCAAAACCATGTCTATATAAAAATCCGGGTTCGGAACATTGAAGAAAGCATAATTGACCACCGATTTTTCCGGCGTAAACCAGGCTTCTTTGATAAGGAATTCAACCCCGTCTTTTGTCGTCACAACAGGTTCCTGCAGCGTCCAAATCTCAGCATCTTTCTCAACCACACCCACATTAGGAACAAAACCCAGCCAGCTTTTGATTTGCGCCAGCACTTTGTTTGGTCCTATCATCAGAATAACAGCCATGACAATTAACAGCGGCACAGCAAGATATGCCCAGCGCAGATTTGCTTTTTGGAGTGTTGTTTCCGCGCTTAGCTCTCGTTCGCGCAGATGTGCCTGCAATCGATTTTTATAAGCGCCATCGGGTTCTTCAGTCTTGATAACGCTTTTGAGTTCCTTTTCAAAATTGTTATAGTTAGTCATTATTTTCCTCCACCTGGGCTTTAAGGCGCTCCAGCAGCCTGTAGTAAGCTTTTTTAACTTTGTTTTCACTTTGGTGCAATACCTGCGCAATGTCCGCAAAAGGCAATTCTGCGATTAAACGCAATCGGATATAATCTTGCTCA
>JAAZIH010000269.1 GCA_012800995.1 Chloroflexota bacterium | reverse complement strand
TATTTCTATAATATCGCCGTCTTCAACGATGTAGTTTTTGCCTTCTACTCTCAGACGACCTTTGCTGCGGGCTTCGGCAGTGCTGCCGAAGTGCATTAAATCTTCATACGAGATTACTTCCGCGCGGATGAAGCCTTTTTCCATATCGGAATGGATCGCGCCAGCAGCTTCGCGGGCGTTGGAGCCCCGTTTCACCGTCCAGGCATGCACCTCTTTTTCGCCGGTGGTAAAGAAACTATGCACGCCCAAAAGGTCATATGAAAGCCTAATCAGGCGCGACATAGCTAATTCGGTAATGCCATATTCTTCCATAAAGATTTCCGCGTCTTCTGGTTCAAGTGCGGCGATATCCATTTCTAACTTGGCAGGTAGCGCGATGACAAAAGTGAGCGGATGAGGGCTCTCATAAACAGGCGCTTCCTGACCTTCGGACTGGTTGAAGACAATGATTTGTGGCTTGCGGCTCAAAAAGCCATAACTTGCGACAATCTCTTCTTCTTCAGGGCTGAATTTATGATGACGCAAAGGCAAGTTTTCATTCAAGACAGCTTCCAGTGCCTTGAAGACATCAATTTCCTTTTGAATTTCCTCGCGAGGACGGCTAACGCCACGGCGATGTTCCTCGGTCAGCCTTTCAAGCTTACGTTCTACCATGACCAGATCATTGAGGATGAATTCGGTATCCATGTTTTCGATGTCGCGCAGGGGGTCGAGGCTGCCTTCCTGATGAGCGACCATGGGGCTTTCGAATTGGCGTACGACGTGCAAAAAGCCATCCATCTGTGCCATTTGGTTGATGAGCTGTCCAGGTAGACCGGCTTTACCAGCTTTGCCGTCGATGCCGGCGATATCGGCATAAGTGACTTTGGCGCGGACGGTTTTCTTGGGTTTGTAAATCGCGCTAAGCGCGTCAACGCGTGGGTCGGGCACATCCACCACGGCGGTATGCACTTCCATATGCCCACCAATGTTATCGGTGGGGATTTTGGCGTTGGTTAGAGCGTTAAAAAGCGTTGTTTTGCCACTTTGGGGCAGACCGATAATTCCAAGTTGCATGAATCTCCAATTTCATCAGCGGGGTATACCGCCATATCTTCACTATTAATGCCTCGATTATACCCCAGCGCGGGCATAGGCGCGAAAAAGATAAACAAGCAAGTTCTACGCGAAATATCTCGCCAATCATGAGATGAGGCACTGAAGTTTTCGGTAATTCATTTCATATAAGGTATAATTTACCCAGAGGAAATTAAAAAGAACATGGCTATTCTCAAACCGAATGCATTTGAGTTCTTTTCGCACAGTGCTGATCAAACAAGGCGCTTGGGTGTGCGCTTGGGCGCGATGTTGCCTGTCGGCACGGTTATTTGTCTTGAAGGTGATTTGGGCTCGGGGAAAACCACTTTGGTACAGGGTATCGCTCAGGGTTGGGGATCAACCGACCGTGTTACCAGTCCTACTTTCGTCATTCTAAATCAATACCGTCGCCCGGATGGTATGCAACTCTATCATGCCGATGCCTATCGGCTGGCAGAAAATGACCCACTTGACCTTGCCATCCTGGATATTGAACAGGCTCTTGAAAACGGTGTTCTGATTGTCGAATGGGCTGATCGGCTCAAGGAGTCTCTTCCAAAAGAACATATTTGGATTCAAATGCAGTGGACGGGGCCACAATCGCGCCACTTTATTTTGACCCCCGAGGGCAAGCAGAACGCCCAAATTCTCAAAAAATTGCAACACGCGATATACGGAGTGTAAGTATGTTAATAGCAATCGATACATCAACAGACTGGACCGGCATCGCGCTTTTTGATGGCACGCAAATTCTCGCTGAGCAGGTTTGGCGTGGCAAACATTATCAAAGTGTTGAGCTTGTTCCCGCTATTCAGCGTATGTTTGTCAAAGCCAATGTTAACCCCAGCCAGTTGACCGGCGTGGGTGTGGCAACAGGTCCGGGCTCATTTACCGGTTTGCGCATTGGCATGAGTGTTGCCAAAGGCATTGCCCTGGCGCAAAAGTTACCCATCGCGGGAATCCCTTCCCTGGATGTGCTGAGCCTTGCCCAACCGGGGCTAAGACGGCCGATGATCGCGATGATTGAACTGGGACGGGGGCGCTTCGCGTGGGTTCGCTATATTTATAAAGACCGTGTTTGGCAAGCTGAACACGAGATTAAACTGGATGATGCCAAAGGTATTGCCGCGACAATCAAGTCGCCCACCTATGTTGTAGGCGATCTCAACGCTGAAACGCGCCAGATTATGGGTCGCAAATGGAAAACGACCCAGTTGGCATCCGCCGCGCTTTGTGTGCGCCGTCCGGCGGTTCTGGCAGAGCTTGCCTGGCAAAAAATTAAAGCGGAGCAAGCGGATGATCCTGCAACGCTTTCACCCATCTATGTGCACACGCTTAGCAATGTCCCCAATCTATGAGTCAGAAAAGCAAAACTGACAAGATCGTGATCAGAAAAATGATGCATGCCGACCTTTTACAGGTTGAGGCGCATGAAAAAGCAAACTTTAGTCAGCCTTGGCCAAGTGGCTCTTTTGCCTATGAATTGCGTCCGGATTCTTTTAGCACAGCATTGGTGGCGGTTGATACCGCCAAGCCAGATTTTGCCAATATTTGTGGCGTGATTGTGGCATGGCGTATTGTGGACAGCCTTGAAATTGCCACGATATCGGTCGCTAAAGAGTATCGCCATATGGGGATAGCGCGCAGTCTTTTGGCGCAGGCGATTAGCTTAGCTGAGAAAGACGGTATTGTTGAAGCTATTCTGGAAGTGCGGGCGAGCAATCAAGACGCGTTGCATCTATATTTAGGACTGGGTTTTGAGGTGCTTGGTATTCGACCGGGTTATTATCTGGATAATAACGAGGATGCTTTATTGTTGACCTTGAAACCAATCGATTTTGAAAAAATGAGGAACTTAATCTGCTTGGATTACGTCTAATATACTGGACTATGGAGTAGAATCCATAACTGGAGCTTTTAAATGCCTGAAAACAATGATAAGCTGAATGCTATACGCGAGGAACTACGTACTTGCCGACAATGCACACTGGCAAGAGGACGCTATAAGGTTGTGCCAGGTGAAGGCCCACACAAGGTTCAGGTGATGTTCATTGGTGAGGGTCCAGGGCGCAACGAAGACCAACAGGGCAAGCCTTTTGTGGGGCAAGCCGGTATGGTCTTAGATGAGTTATTGTCTGCCGCTGGGCTTAAACGCGAAGAGGTGTTTATCACCAATGTAGTGAAGTGTCGTCCACCCAATAACCGTGACCCTCTGCCAGAGGAGCTTAGCGCGTGCCGCCACTGGCTTGACG
>JAAZIH010000268.1 GCA_012800995.1 Chloroflexota bacterium | reverse complement strand
GCCAAAAGCACTTGCATATTTGCTGTAATCACGATTGAACCACAGATCCCAAATGCCGGCACGTTTGGCGGGGTCTTTGAGGTCATTGAAGACTTTCTTAAAAGTCCAGTTGCGGTAGAGTTCTTCGTTGGGCCACCACATACGTTTGTAATCGTAGCGGTAGTATTGGTCACGCACCACAGCATCAATTTTCGAGAAATTATTTGAACCAACCACGATGATGGGGGAGTCTTGCAAGGATTTAGTGACCTTGTCGTTGAAGTCAATTTTGTTGGGATAGTCGCGCATGTACCACCAGTAGGGGTAACGCACGTCGTTGTCATAGGCGATGCGGATGCTTTTATCGCCATACAGTCGGCGCGAGATGGTTTCGATTTGCTCAACACTGTCTTTCATGTCGCGCGTGGCATGCGCGTAGACAAGGAGTTCTTTAGCGTTGTCGTAGTTGATATAAGCAGCGCGGAACGCTGAACGCGCGGTTTGGATGCCCATTAGAGCGAAGCAAATCAGAAGGATGAATTTCAGGAAATGCTTGCCTTGCCAGCCACGCAAGAGGTAGAGCAAAGCTGTGGCGCTACCCAATGTACCCAAAAGCCCTAACAGGAAAGTACTGGTGCCTTGCATGTTGACCAGATCTTTGCCCTTGAAGGGAGGATTGCTGCCCAGGAGCGAGCCAAACATGCTCAATAATGCCACGATGAAGACAAAGCTGACGATGAAGACCAGCCAGCCTTTTTTCTCTTTGATATCCGACCAATCTGTTTTTTCAACAAGGTAGCCCAGGGCAAAACTGGCGGTCAAAATCATGGGCATGGTGATGTGGGTGGTGAGCCAGGGCATACGCTCACCCGCGATGCTAAAGGCAAGCAGGCTCATGAACGACCAGAAAAGCAAAAGGGCTAAAATGGGTAATTCACTGGCGAGTTCGGTGTTCAGGGGTGGCTCAGTGAAAAGGCGTTTGAAGAAGCCAGGCTTGGCTGTTTCTTCAGGGGTAGATTCAGGTTCTTCTGTAGCGGGCAGCGTTTCATCATCTATTGATTGAATGTTGCTTAATTCATCCAATGCGATCTCTTCAGAGATTGAAGCTGATGCTAATGCTGGATTGGCATCTTGGTCTGTCGCTTCTTCTGTAAGCAACAATGAGTCATCATCTAAAGTTTCAGGTTCAGGGAGGACTTGTTTTTCGAATGGGCTCTCGTGAATGGCATCGGTTTTGCTGAGGAACAATTTGCGGGCGAAGCCCAAAATCAGGGCAAGCACAGCGCCCAGGGCAGGCAGGTATTCATAAAAGGGCACTTGAACTAAAGCGTAATAATAGAGCGGTTGGGTGCCGCGCTCAACGGATTGTTGCGACATCCAGTAACCCAAAGCGCCGGAGATCCCCTTAAAAAAGCCTTCGCCGTGCATAAAGAAAGTGGTGTAAAAAACGATGAAAATGCCCCAGAAAATGGCAAGGCTTTTCAGGAATACTTTTTTGTTCCACATCGTACCCAGGATAACTGAAACAATCAGTAGGATGAGAAATAGCAGTCCTGTTCTTAAGATGCCAGTCGTGCTGTAATCCTGAGGATCCCAAGCTAAAAGTTTGACGGGTATGGCAACCAGGAGTGGCAGGATGAGGAGGAGTTGCAAGGCAATCAGGTCAAAAAGGCGTGATTTGCGTAGTTCGTACCAGCCTAAACCTTTGATTAAAGAAACAATGCTCGTAACCGCGGCGATGGCGGTAAGCGCGATTGAAATCAAGAGGGGTAGTTTGCTGTTGATGATATGTTGTGGCATGGACTCTTGGGTGATGGGGTCGATAATCGCGGGGGCGTTGGCAAGTGGGGTTTTGCTTAGCAAATAGATGCCCAAGGTAAAGGCAATCAGGCAAAGCGTTGTCGCAGCAGCTATCTTGAAAAATTTATGATATCTGTCGTTTGGCCATTCTTTGCGCCACCATTTCCAGATGAAGAGCAGGGCTAAAAAGATGAGCGCTTCGGCGGAAAAAATAAAGGAAGTGGCTTTGTCGGCGTAGTGCATAGCAGTGATAAAAACCAGCCAGTACAGCCATTTTGTTTTGCCATCTTCCATATAGCGCAGGAGTAGCCAAAGCAGAACCATGCCCCAAAAGACGATAAAAATTTCATTGCGTGTATAGCGACTGTAAAAAAGGATATAGGGCGAAATCATAAAGAGGGTGCCCGCGATGAGCGAACCAACCCTACCCAGGTAACGCCGCCAGGCGAAGAGCGCGAAGAGCACCACACCAATACCAAACAACGCTGCGGGAATACGGCTTGAGAAATCGCTGTCACCAAAAAGGAAGTAAGAAAGCGCCAAAGCGTGAAACTGGAAAGGCCCATGGGTGACCGGGTCATAAACATAGCCCTCAAAGCTGTAGGCCGGCACGACATGGTTGATTTCGTCGTGCGCCATGGTGCGCGCGCCAACATCGTAGAAACGGCTGAAAACCGT
>JAAZIH010000054.1 GCA_012800995.1 Chloroflexota bacterium | reverse complement strand
GCCACTCAGCTCTTTATTGTTTTGGATAGTTTCAGAAATGATGGCGCTATCGCTAACGAAAAAGGTGTAAAGTTCGTGGTCATGTTCGTCTAAATAGTAAATGGCATCATCACTTAGCTGACGATTGAGCTGGAGTCTTCTGGCGATTTTCTCGATGATTTCGCGCAATTTGCGTATATCTTCTTTGCGTACGGCAAAGTCTTCATAGCTGTTAAGAGTCCAGCATTGTGTGCCATCGCTGTCTTCATAGCTGGCATAAGAGCGAAGGATGTTCTGAACCAAGTCATGTTCGGGTGTCATTAGCCCCGGATGGCTTTTGTTGATAACTGAAGCTAATTCCAAAGCGCTTATCTTTTTCGTATGCAGAAAGGCATGGCGAATGACATCCTCCACACTATCCGCCAGGGCAGTGTATCGCTCTGGTGGACGGGCAAGCCAGTAGCTACCGGTATCGGTGGATATGCCTGGATTGAAGCGATGGAAAAGTCTTGCATCGCTGAACACAGGGTCAAGATCTTCCTGCACTTTGTTAATGGGAACGTTTGATTGCTTCAGGGCGGGGAATTCCTGAAACAATAATCCCTGGGATTGTAAGCTTAGGATCATTTGTGTGAAAAGCCGTTGGTAGCCAGATGGCTCGCCCCAGGAACTCAAAAAAGTTTTGGCGATATCGCGCGCGTTATCGCGTATGATGACAGGGGAAACATGAGTTTCCTTTGTTGGACTCATCTTCCACACACTTTGCAAGATACTCACATTGCCAGAAATAGCTGCTGTGCGCAAACTAAAGCCTGCTTTTTGAGCGGCTTTGACCGATGCGATGAGAAATAAGGGGTCAAGTTCAGATATCTGCAAGAGGATGGGTGTGGCAGTTCTTACCAGGTTGTTGAGTTGCACAAGCACTTTTTCGAGGGCTATCGAGTGCCAGGTCCAGTCATAGCGCTGTTTTAGCAGGCTGTTGCGAAGTGTTTTCACCCCTTCTCGCCCCCAAAGCCAGCCGCTCCAAAGACCTGAAAGATTCCACCAGGCTTGGTTGCGGCGAGGCAGGTTGGCATACACAACAGCCATGCGGTTGACGTCTAATGCTGGGCTCAATTCTCGCAAACGACCATTGAAAAGGCAAATACCGCCTGATTGAGGTAGTTTTCCCGGATAATGACACAAGGTGATAGCTTCTCTAAAGCTGGACCATTGCTTGCATCCATCTTCCAAGGCATGCCAAACGTTAAATTCCTGAAAAACGGGTGGGCGTGAGAGTTGGCGAGGGCGGTTTTTGCCGAGAGGATAAGCCCACAATTGGTTACATTTATCTGCCGCGCTCAGGAACAAGGCGTTCATAAGGGTTTTTTGTCTGGGCGAAAAATTGCTGTTTTCGATGCGGGTAAGGATGGTTAGCAAAAGGCTAAGGGTTCTTTCTGTATAGAAGTTGATGACATCTTCCATCACAAAGCGCAATGGGTCACCCGGACGGGCTATTTTTTCAAGCGCGAGGGCGCGGTTCATTGCGGCGGGTGGCAGGGGCGGTAAATTTGCCAAATCCTCTGCCTGAAGTTCGATTTCTGCTTTGTACCCACAGCTCTGGCAGTTTCCAATCGCTCGATGAGCCCAATGAGCCTGGGCTTGATCCTCGTGCCATAAATATTGACTCACTTCAAACGTACTTGCGCTTTTTTGGTCATTATCTTCGCTGCAACTTGGATTGGGGCATTTCACAAGATAGTGTTCGCGGATTTGATCCTCCAATCGCTGTCCTCTGGAAGATTTGCTATCGCCCAATTGTTTCAAGGTGGCTTGCATTTCATCTAAATCAGGAGCGCTGGCAAGCACCTCAATAATAAAGGCAGAAATGGGATTATTGGCGGTGACCAAAACACGGTAGCCCGATTTGGCTAACTCCAGAACAGAGAAGGGTGACTGCCCGAAGGGGTCGAGTAGCCACGATCCAGGTGGCGCGTAGTTATTTAACCAACGACTCGCCATGCCTTCGTGCCATGGCGGTAAAAACCGCTCCAGGGGCAAATCGCTTCGGGGTGTATCCGGTTGCACATGACCCACAACGAAGGGCGTTTCGATAGCTCTCCAATGGGGTCGTGTGTTGAACATAAGAGCAAACTCAATTGCTACCTGTCTTTAGAGTGCCAGGCGCGAGATTAAAATAGCCATCCCATACCCAGGTAAGCTCACACTTGTTTCGCTCATGTGGCTGGTAATGGCATCATTTCCGTTGAAAATCATATCCCATTCGTTGACTTCTTTGATGGGCAGCTCAAATTGTTGGATATCCCGTGAGAAATTGAGGATAATGAGACTGGTTTCTTCGGGTAAACGGCGCAGGTATACCAAGAGCTGTTTGTTCTCAACTGGAATGAGTTGAATATCGCCAGCGTGCAGGCTACGATGCTTGCGTCTCAGCTGAATTAACGCTTTGTAAAAGTTCAGAAGCGAAGCTGGGCTGGATTGTTGGTTGGAAACATTACGCACGGTGTAATTTGGGTGCACGGGCAACCAGGGTTGGCCGGTTCCAAAGCCAGCGTTCACCGTGGCATTCCATTGCATGGGCGAACGACAACCATCGCGACCTTTGTAAAAGGGCCAGTAACGTATGCCGGGTGGGTCCAGGATGTCTTTTCTGGCAACTTTGATATCGCGCAAACCAATTTCTTCGCCGTAGTATATGTAGGGTGTGCCTCTAACGGTGAGCAACATGGTTGCCAGCAATTTGAGGCGGCTGTCATCTTCGCTGTTGGTGTAGCGTGTTGCCGAGCGGGGCACATCGTGGTTGTTGAAAAAGTAATTTGGCCAGCCGTCATCACCATGGAGCGCGTCCCAATATTGAATGGCGGTACCGAAGGCTTTAGCGTTCCAGGGCTTTGAAGCAAAGTTGAAGTCGAAAGCAGCATGGAAGCGATCCTTGCCAACAAAGGTGCGCGCGTAGGTAGAATCTTCCAGGAAGGTTTCACCAACGACATACCTTTCGGGGTATTCATCCAAAATGGAACGAATTTCTTTCACCACATCCATCATTTCAGGTTGCGACTTGTCGTAAATGTGCTCGTAGGCTTCAAAAGGTCGGCGGGCAAGCCCTTTTTTGCGGGGGTTATCGCGCAGGTCAGCGTCTTTGAAGTAGGCGTTGAAAACGTCAAGACGGAAGCCATCAACACCTTTGTCAAGCCAATACCTGAAAATTTTCATGATCATGGCGCG
>JAAZIH010000267.1 GCA_012800995.1 Chloroflexota bacterium | reverse complement strand
TCTTGATGGTGGGCCGGCGATTTATGTGATGGACGGTGCCACAATTGCTGACCGACGTTTGGTTGACTGGCTGGTGGAAACCGCTAAAGCCGAAAACATCCCCTGGCAATTCCGCCAACCCGCGCCGGGTGGCACCGATGCCGGCGCGATTCACCGCGTGCGCGAAGGTGTGCCGAGCGTTTCGGTATCCGTGCCTGGGCGTTATGCCCACAGCGCGGCAGGTATGGCGCGCATCGATGATGAACTCAACACATTACGATTATTACACGCCGCATTGGCGCGTTTGGACGAAAATATCCTTTTAAGGCAGGAGTAAAGAATGACAGAAAAGAAACAAGATGCATTACTGCAACTCATCAAAAAACTAGTTGAAACCCCCGGTCCTTCCGGACAGGAACAAAAAATCCGCGCTGCAGTGCGCGAAGAAATCGAAGCTTACGCCGACGAAATCCGCACGGACGCTTTGGGTAATCTTATCGCGCGCGTGGGCAGCAAAAAAGAAGGCGGTATGCGCGTGATGGTTTCTGCGCATATTGACGAAATCGGATTGATGGTCACTCATGTGGACGACAACGGTTTCGCGCGCTTTTTGGCTGTTGGTGGCGTGAGTCCCTTCACTTGCGTGGGCGGTCGGGTCATCTTTATGAATGGCGCGCGGGGCGTGATCGGTATGGAACGCCTTGAGCCGGGCAAAGTGCCGACTCTTGACCAAATGTATATCGACACCGGCGCGACTTCTGCCAAAGACAGCCCCGTTCAGGTTGGTGATGTGTGTGGCTTTGAGCGGCCTTTCATGGACTTAGGCAAACGCCTGGTCGCAAAGTCGATGGACGACCGTATCGCGGCAGTTATTGCCATTGAGGCAATGAAGCAAGTCAAGAAAACCAGTCCGAACGAGATTTACTTCGTGTTCAGCGTGCAGGAAGAAGTTGGTATCCGTGGCGCGACGACCGCGGCGTATGGCGTGAGCCCGGAAGTCGGTATCGCGGTGGATGTTACCGGTGTTGGCGATACGCCCAAGGGCTTCAAACTAAACGTAAAGCTTGGCAATGGGCCCGCGGTGAAAGTGCGCGACAGTTCCTTTATTGCTGACCCGCGTGTTGTGAAGTGGATGGTCAATGAAGCTGAAGCCCAGGGTTTGCCTTATCAGATGGAAGTGCTTACCTTTGGTGGCACGGATGGACGCGCCATTCAATTGACCCGCGAAGGCGTACCAGCAGGATGTTTGTCGATTGGTAGTCGCTATATCCATACACCAAGCGAAATGATTGACCGCGATGACCTTGAAAATTCAATCAAACTGCTGGTCGGCTTACTAAACAACAAGATTGAGTTAGGCGAGCTCTAAAAGCACTTGGTTCTCGGTTTCGGGAGCACGATAAAGCTATTATAATAAGGCTATGAAAAAGAAAACTCACAGCTGGTTAAGAAATCTAACCCTTTTGCTGATGGCAACTGTATTGCTGCTTTTAACTGGCTGTGAGGCGATTCTGAACCTGGATTTTCCCTGGGAAGAGCCCGCGGGTGTGCCTACAAAAACACCTGTTCTTCCAACGCCAACCGCGACCAAATTCCCCACGCCTATTAAAGTTGACCAAACTCCGACGCCTACTGTAGAGCCACGCGAGACCCGATTGGTGTTGTGGTTACCCCCTGAGTTTGATCCAAACGCTGATAATGACGCGGCACGTCTGTTGAAAGCGCGCTTGGAGCGTTTCGCGCGCAACAATCGTATTGAATTGGATGTGCGCTTAAAAAATCCGTCTGGAAGCTCAAATACGATTGAATCTCTGATTGCTACAAACGGTGCCGCGCCGGATAACCTGCCAGCGGTTACCATTATGCGCCGCCAGGAACTTGAAACAGCCCATACGCGGGGCTTGGTGTATAGCAATGACGAGCTGGCGGCATTGGCTGGTTCAATGGACTGGTATAGCTTCGCGCGTGAATCGGTAAGTTTTGAGGGGCAAAGTTACGGTTTGGGGCTGCTTGGCGACCCGATGGTCTTGACTTACCAGAATAAATCGGAATTGATTCCTGAAAACAACTGGTTTGATTTGCATCTTAATTTTGGGCGTTTTGGTTTTGCCGCGGATGATTCGCAAGGTCGCTTCTTATTGTTGCTTTATTTGGCAGCGGGTGGCGAAACACGCGACGCCCAAAATCATCTCATCCTCCAAGAGGAGCCTTTGACACAAGCGCTTCAGGTGCTTAAGGATTTAATGAACACGCGTCATTTGAGTAACGCAGTTTTGGAAATGCAAACGCCAAGCCAGGTCTGGCAAGGCTTCGCGAACCGGTCTTTGGATACGGCTGCTATGCCAGCCAGCGTGGTTTTGAAGGCTTTAGTGAGCGCTGAGTCTGGCTATCCGGAGCCCGCCTTCACGCAACCTGAATTCACCTTAACTGAATCCTGGGCAATGGCGTTGACCAATCCCAGTCAGGGCCAACAGGCTTTGGGACTTAAACTGATGAGCGACCTGACCGAACCCGCATTTTTAGCGGATTGGAGCGAGGCATTGGCTTATATACCTGCCCGGCCAACCGCTCTGGGTGCCTGGACGAATTTAAGTCTTAAACCCGCGCTTGAGAAAATCATGAACGTTGCCAGACTTTATCCGAAAGATGAAACGATTAACAGCCTCGGCCCGATTTTGCGTAACGCGACTTTGATGATTGTGCGTGATGACGCTTCGGTAGAAGAGGCGCTTGAAGCCACGCTTGAAGGACTGAAATAATTTTTGGATGAGCCTATGGATAAAATGAAGCAATCTGAAACAAAAGTTGAAGCGGAATCGAGTGAGAATGGCACGGGGCCAAAGAATAGCGGACGGGGCTTTATTTTTGCTCTGATTGGGTTGGCAGTGCTTACCCTGCTTTTAGTGGTTTTGGCGGTTGTTATACAGCCCATCATGAGCCCACAAGCCAAATTTGAAGCTACCGCGATTTCGATTACCAAAACAGCCGCCGCGCAAACGGGAGCTTATTTAGACCCTGATTTGCTCATCGAGCCTTTGCCGGTTGAGAACGTCAGTGGCATCGCCATTTTAGGCGGGCTGATGGCGCTTATCATCTTAGGCGTGGTCTT
>JAAZIH010000266.1 GCA_012800995.1 Chloroflexota bacterium | reverse complement strand
TTGGAAATTTTAAGAGCTGTGAGTGTGAGAGTCTCAAAATGACAAATTCATTGAACAAGTGAGAATGAGTTTGAATTCTTAGTGCTACGCAATATGCGATCAAGTGCAATGTGAATAAGCCTTCAATATATAGTCCAAAAAAACTTTACTATTACTGGCAGTAGCGACAGTGCTGATAAACAGGATTTAATAGCTCTAATTTAAACAACCCGGAGTGTATTTAGCATAATAGATGCCCATATAAGGAGAGGATAATCTCCTGAAATGTTTTATTAATGCGCGTAGCCACATATTATCTAAAATATATTCACCAATGGGGACATAGAACAGAAACAATTTGTTCTGAGAAATGAAAATCGTTCATGCTCCAAGAAAGACTTTACATTTTCCATATTGTCTATATCATCTAAAACAGAATTAGCATAATTACCCCTCTAAAAGAAGACGCACTATATAAAAAAGAAGATTATACTGAGCAGTATACAAACTCATGACATCCGTCATCATGCTTTGTGCCAGATTACACCTGTAAATCACATCTCAAAAACCTTATATTTACCCTGAGGACAGTATACGATATGACGAATAATGCCATTACAGTTGAAGGGATTAGCAAACGCTATCCTGGTCAAAAAGATAAACTCGCCTTAAATAATATCAGCTTTAATGTACCTCAGGGTAGCCTTTATGGCATCATCGGGCCAGATGGGGCAGGGAAGACCACGCTTTTGCGCATCCTGAGTAGTGTCATGCTCCAAAGCAGTGGCAAGTCCAGCGTGCTTGGTTTCGACACCCGCCGCAAAGCCGAAGAAATCCGCAAGCTTATTGGCTATATGCCCCAGGAGTTTAGCCAGTATCCTGATCTAAACCTCATCGAAAATCTTAACTTTTTTGCAGATATTCAGGGTGTGACCAAATCGCAAAAGCAAGAACGCATCGATAAGATGCTTGCCTTAACCAATCTCAGCGACTTTCGTCAACGTGCTGCCAAAAATCTTTCTGGTGGCATGAAGAAAAAACTTGCCTTGTCCTGTGCCATGGTGCACAACCCGCGGGTGCTTATTCTTGATGAACCCACCACCGGCGTTGACCCGGTCAGCAGGGCTGAATTTTGGTCCTTGCTGAGCACGATTGTTAAAGATGGTGTGACGGTGCTCATTTCCACGCCTTATATGGACGAAGCCGAGCGCTGTTCCATGGTGGGCATCCTCTACGATGGGAAGGTCTTAAAAGAGGGCACACCTGAGGCACTCACGCATGCTTTGCCATTTAATGTCATCGAGGTCAAAGCCAAACCTCGCAAGCAGATGCGCGAAGTCGTTTCGCAAACCAAGGACATTCTCAGCTGGAACCCGGTGGGCGACCGATTGCGCTTGAGCGTGCCCCCAGCCAAAGAACGCTCAATCAGCCGTGAACTTGAACACAGCTTTAGAAGACAGAAATTGGATTTGCAAATTTTGCGCAGCGCGCGCAAGACGATGGAAGACGTGTTTGTGACCATCGTTGAAGAACAAGAGGTCCAGAGATCATGACACAAAACACAGTTGAAGTTAAAAATCTGGTTAAGACCTTTGGTAAATTTCGCGCTGTGGATGACGTCAGTTTTTATATCCCGCAAGGAGAAATATTTGGGCTTTTAGGTCCCAATGGGGCGGGCAAAACGACCACGATTCGCATGCTCATCGGCATTTTGCGCCCGGATAGTGGCACGGCGAATGTGCTCGGCTTTGATGTGCGCAAAAAACCTGAAGAAGTGAAAAAGCGCATCGGTTACATGTCACAAAAGTTTTCGCTCTACAATGACCTCAGCGTGCGCGAAAATCTCGATTTTTACGCGGCCATTTACAACGATATGTCTGCCCGCCAACGCAAATTGCGCGTAGATGAATTATTGGAGCGCGTGGATCTTGCCGACATGCAAAAAAGCCTTACACGCTCGCTTTCTGGCGCATGGCGACAGCGGCTGGCTTTGGCATGTTCTATCGTTCACAAGCCTAAAATGCTCTTTCTCGATGAAGCTACCGCTGGTGTTGATCCCGTGGCACGTCGCTATTTTTGGGATCTTATTTATAGTCTGGCAGGGGAGGGCATTAGTGTGCTTGCCACGACCCACTATATGGACGAAGCTGACTATTGCAACACCATTGGCATGATGTACCAGGGGCGGTTGGTTTCGCTTGCCAGTCCGGACACCATCAAAGACTCTCTGCCCGGGGTATTGCTACAGGTGGACGTTAAAGACCCACTCGAAGTACAAAAGGTACTCCAAAACGTGCCATGTGTGCTGCATATTTCCATCCAGGGCATGCAGCTACACGTAACGGTGAAAAGGGACAGCGATATCGGCACCATTGAACGAATGCTTTTACGGGTAAATATGCCAGCATCAAATATTGAAATTATCCAGCCTTCGCTTGAAGACGCTTTTACCAGCATTGTTAGTCAAGAGCGCGTTAAGGCATCATAAAAAGGCTTAGAAAGACAGGATTTTATGAAAAGACTTTGGACGATTATGCGAAAAGAAGTGCGGCACATCCTGCGTGACCCGCTTACCTTACTACTCATTCTGGCGCTGCCCGCCTCTCTCTTGGTTTTGCTTGGTTATGGCATCACCGGCGAGTCCAGCGGGGTGACTTTGGCAATTGTCGATTTTGACAAGAGTGACAGCAGCCGCGCCTATGTGCAGCGTTTTACCGCCAGCGATGATTTTCGCCTTATCCAGGATTTGAGCAATGTCAAAGAATTAGAACGACAAATTGAAATTGACGAAGTTGACGTGGGCATTATTATCCCTGAGGACTTTGAGCGTGAACTGCTTAACAACGGTACCAGCAATGTCATGATTTTGTTGGATGGTTCTTCAAACCCAACTGACTCAACCACGTCACAGCTCAAACTTACTGCGATTAGCGAGATGGCGAACCAGGATATTCTCATGAAACAAGTTGATAAAAGCGGACAGGCACATCAATTGAGGTTGCCCATCAATACCACCGTGCAAACGCTCTATAACCCCAACGGCAACGTGCGCCTGTTTATGATTCCTGGCCTGATTACTATCATCCTGCAAGTGCAGACCATTCTTTTGGCGGCGCTTTCTATCGTCCGTGAGCGTGAGCAGGGCACCATGGAGCAGCTCATTGTCACCCCTATAAAAAGCTGGGAGCTGATGCTGGGTAAGATTATTCCCTATCTCATCGTGTGTTTGCTTAATTTGTTCCTCTTACTCTGGATGGGCGAAGTGCTGTTTGGTGTACATGTGATGGGTGATCTCGGCGAGCTGATCGGCTTGAGTGTCATCTTCATTTTGGGCTCATTGGGCATGGGCGTGCTTATTTCCAACATTTCCAAAACCCAAATGCAGGCGGTTTACATTTCGGTC
>JAAZIH010000265.1 GCA_012800995.1 Chloroflexota bacterium | reverse complement strand
TGAAGAACACTAAAATCATTAATAGGGAAAAAAGAATGCGCATGAACCTGCGCGATGTTTTTGAAAAATTTATTACTGTCATATCTTGCATTATACGCCTGTTTTTCATTCCCGTCTTTTCTCTTGCATGATATGATAGAGTTGTGAAATATGGCACATATAAAAGAGGTACATAACATGAAAAGAAATAAACCAGAACCCCCAGTCCAGTGGCTTGTAAACGAGCTGGCACTTTCTAACCCGCAATCAGAGCTGGCAAGAGAGCTCTTCCCTCCCGGGCTGGGTCAGCAAATCCGACGTTTGCACAGCGACATCCCCGGCTATCGCATGAGCCCACTCAAAGGGCTGCCCCGCTTGGCAAGTCGGTTGGGCCTGGGTGGCATTTGGGTAAAAGATGAATCTGAACGTCTTACGCTGAACTCCTTTAAAGTCTTAGGCGGCGCTTACGCTATTTACCGCCGTCTTTTACAACGCGCGGGACTTGACGAAGAGCAAATCTCCCTACGCGACCTGCTCAGCCTTACCGGAAATATTCGTGAAAAATTAGGCCATCCCATTTTCTGCACCGCTACGGATGGTAATCACGGGCGCGGCGTTGCCTGGGCAGCCAATAAGATGGGTTTCCGTTCCATTATCTATGTGCATAAACTTACCACCAAAGACCGCATCCGCGCGATTGAACGCGAAGGTGGTGAAGTGCGTGTGGTAGACGGCAACTACGATGACGCCGTGCGTCAGGCCAGAATCGACGCTAAAGCCAACGGCTGGGATGTCATCTCAGACACCTCTTGGGAAGGTTATGAAGACGTGCCCAAATGGATTATGCAAGGCTACGCCACCATGTTCGTTGAAACCCAGGAGCAATTTGCCGCTATGGGCATCATGCGCCCCTCACATCTTTTCGTCCAGGCTGGTGTAGGCTCCCTGGCAGCTGCCGCGATTGGTTATTACAACCAGCTCTTTGAAGATAACGTCCCGCTTTCCATGGTAGTCGAACCGACCAAGGCGGCTTGTTTATATGAATCGCTGCGCATCGGAGACGGAAAGCCACACAGCATCGAAGGCGATCTTGAAACCATCATGGCAGGTTTGGCATGTGGCGACCCCAACCCCATCGCTTGGGAAACACTCTACAACTGTGCTGATTATTTTGCCAAATGCCCCGATTACGTTGCAGCTAAAGGCATGCGCGTTTACGCTGTGCCGCTGAGCGATGACCCCTTTATCGTCTCGGGTGAATCCGGCGCGGTAACGCTTGGCGCTCTCATGTACATTATGGAGCATGATAGTTGCTATACTTTAAGAAAAGCGCTCAATCTTAACCGCGATTCACACGTTTTGCTCATCAATAGTGAGGGCAACACCTCACCCGATGAATTCCGCAATGTGGTCTGGGAAGGTGGCGAACCAGTCCCGCAAGAATACAAGACTTATCGCGCTGAAACCGCGATGTAAATCTAAATACAAAATTACTGAGACAAAGAAGGCTGCTCACACTCGAAGCAGCCTTCTTTTATTAGACCTTAGAAAAAACGAATCAGGAATTTTCCGGCTCAATCACAACTGCTTCTATATCATCAGGATATTCTGCTTCAAGTTTCTCTAATTTCAACAAATGGATAAAACCCCAAATCAGAAAGCCTAAAACAATCAAGTGAAAAACGACTGAGTAGCTATCACTGTTAATAAACGCGGGGATAATGTCAAAGGTATAAAGTATCATGCCAATCAGGTAGACGACCTTGTAACGCTTTCGTGCCATCAGTCCAATAAGTGCAAAAACCACGATTAAGATTAAACCGAGCCCAAAAGAAAATCGTCTTGGGGTCAGAATGTTAAAGAAAGGAATAGAAGCATCCTCAAGCCACTTTGGCAACGCGAAACCAACCGCGAAACGGATAGTGCTTTCGGAATTGCTTAGTCTTATGACAAGGTTTGCCAATGAAATTAGCGCAAGCCAAAAATACCATGAGCTGCCGCTTCTAAAGTTAGAAAAGTGCAATGCTTTTTTCTCTTCTATCTGTGAATTTTGCATTTCTTCTATTGTCATCAAATTCTCCTCATTGAATAGCCATCCATCATTGTTACGCTATGAGAATAATAAACCTAAACCAAACATAAATGCAAGGTTTTTCTAAGGGTTCAGATTTTTTTCGTTGCCTCGGTTGAAGCCAAG
>JAAZIH010000264.1 GCA_012800995.1 Chloroflexota bacterium | reverse complement strand
GGATCTGCGCACGAATTTGCGCCCCATTGCTTCGGCAATGGATTTGCCAAGTGAGGTTTTGCCTGTTCCGGGTGGGCCCACGAAACAAAGAATGGGCTGGCGGTTGCGAGACGGGTTGAGCGAACGCACTGCCAGATACTCCAAGATTCGGTTTTTTGCCTTGGGTAAGCCATAATGTTGTTGGTCCAAAAGTGTCTCGGCTTCTTTGATGTCCAATCTGTCCTGGGTTTCTTCATTCCAGGGGAGTTCCAATAGCCAATGCAAATAAGAAGAAATCATGCCACTTTCAGGCGATAGGGAAGGTGTCATGCGCAGGCGTTCAAGTTCTTTTTGGGCTGTTTTGATGACTTCTTCAGGATAAGTTTTGCTTTCAAGTAATTCTTCAAGCTGGCGAATGTCTGGGTCAGACGATTTACCATCGTTTAGCTCTTGTTGAAGCTTGTCAATTTTTTCGCGCAGGTAAATTTCCCGTTGTCCTTGGTCCAGTTCCTGTTGAACACGGTCGTTAATTTCGGCTTCAAGTTCCAGGAGTTCTACTTCGTGCTTAATAAACCGCAAAGCAGTGTTGATGCGGTCGATGGGATCAACCGCAGTGATGATTTCCATCTGTTGCTTGTTTTTTAAATTGATAGACGCGGCAACCATATCTGCCAATTCAGCGGGATCTTCTATCTGGCGAACGAATTGGATTACGGATGGTGGCAGGTGTGGGGTGAGTTGAGCGAACTTTTCAAAGTATTTCAGCACCTGACGCATCGTAGCCTGAATTTCTTTTGACCTCCGTTTGGGGATTTTAAGCAAGGCAGCGGTAGCAAAGAGTACATCGTCTTCATCGACGAAAATGTCTAAAATTTCAACCCGTCGGCGGCCTTGCACGATGAAAGATACGGTATCTTTGTCGATTTGGATAGGCTCTCCGGGAGCAAATTCGATGCCGAGAGACAGGAATTTTTTGGTCTTTTTACTGTCATCATCGAATACACCGATGACGGTGCTTGTTTCTTCCCAGGCTTGGGTGAGAGATGGAAGAATGATTGCATCACTGGCGACGGTCATCGTAGTTAGCGAATTGGGCAAGATAGGGCTGTTCGTGATGATGATTGCTGGGGCGGTGAAGGTGCCATCTTTGCCTGGTTTCCGCTCGGGCACATCGTGGAGGTCGATTAGGTTGGAAAAATCGATACGAGCGGAGTCATGAAAAGGGAACTTTGGGTTGTTTTGATCCATTTTTTTCTCTCTTTATTGATAGTCTTTGTGCCAAATTGAACGTGCGGCTGCCGCAAGGAAAAGGCTGCCAGTGGCGATGATACCTTTTGAGTCGCCGGCAAGTTCAAGCGCTTTAGCCAACCCTGCTTCGGCAAGTATTTCAGCGAAAACTGGTTTTCCGTAAGGTTCAATCAGCTTTTGTAGATCATGTGCGTTGGCAGCGCGGGGGTGAATGGATTGTGTGCAAACCACGGCTTCAACCCGTGGCATGATAATATCCAGCATGGTGTCTAAGCTTTTGTCGGACGATGCGCCAAACAGCAGAACAAAGGGTAAATCCGGGAAGTATTCGTCAAGGGCCTGGCGGAGTTTTAGCATCGAGTCACCGTTGTGAGCGGCGTCAGCAATCAATGGAGGTTCCTTGCGGAGGAGTTCAAAACGCGTTTGCCAGTGGACATCCTGAAATCCACTTTGGATGCTTTCCTTATCCAGCCTGAATCCAGCATCATGTAATACCTCAAGCGCTGCAATCGCGGTGGTGGTATTATCAGCCTGGTGTTTGCCAAGCAAGGGGATGTTCAGGTCGAGAGGGACAATCGAGCTTGATTGACCGATTTGCGCTTGTTTATACTGGACGTGAACCTTTTGCTTATCCAGGTTCTCGTGCGCAGATTGCCAGGTGTAGCTTTGGTCTACAATAATCGCGGGCGCATTTTGTAAAGCAGCCATGCGCAGGATTTC
>JAAZIH010000263.1 GCA_012800995.1 Chloroflexota bacterium | reverse complement strand
TAAGGTGTAAAGCGTTAGAATGCGATCAGCCTCGTCATACTCGCGATGCTTGAGCACAATCGCCTGCGCGCGATAGGAACGTGACGCGCGTTGGCTCACATTTGTCTCCTATCCAATTGTCTTTGCATTAAAACCTCTTGGAGCTACAGTTTAAGCCACCATCATGCTACAGATAACAAGTCTTCAGGTCCGAAGGAACGCGGTAAAAGCTCAGCAAAAGTTAATTCAGCAACCACAGTACCCTTATCATCTAAAATAAAGACGGGTGTCTTATCTTCCATGAATTCGCGCATCACCTGCCGGCAAGCGCCACATGGCGATCCGGCATTGGGCGTGCTGACCGCAATCGCCAATATCTTGCGGTTCCCCGCATCAACAGCCTTAAAAATAGCTACCCGTTCAGCGCATATGCCAGAAGGATAAGCCGCGTTCTCGATGTTGCAACCACCATAAATGCGACCATCCTCAACCAAAACCGCCGCGCCTACCTGGTAATGGGAATAAACCGCGTAAGCATTTTTCGCGCTTGAAACAGCCGTGTTTCTTAGCTCTTCGAGCTTTTTAGAATCGATTTGATTATGCTGGTCCATAGCTGACATCCTCTATTTCTTCTTCCACACCGAGACGCACTTTTACATTCAAAATACGTCTGGCATGAACCTGTTCTATGGTAAATTCAATGCCATCACTCAAAACCATCTCACCTGGTTCAGGCACACGCCCAATCTGGCCATAAAGATAGCCACCTAAAGTGTCGGCATATTCATCAGATAAGTTTGCGCCAGTAATTTCGTTAAACTCATCAATTGTTGCTCTGCCAAGAATGAAGAATTCGTTGTTGCCTAAATCGGTGTATAGCTGTTCTTCACCTGTGTCATATTCATCGCGGATTTCGCCAACAATTTCTTCAACGATGTCTTCAAGCGTCACCACGCCGGTAAATCCACCATATTCATCAACAACCAATGCCAAATGTACCCCACGCGATTGCATTTCAGCCAAGAGTTCATCGACCTTTTTGACTTCAGGCACAAAATAGGCTTGGCGCAATAGTTTTCTTTGTGAAGCTATCGTCTCTTCATCATTGACAACCGCTAAAAGGTCTTTCGCGTACAAAAGTCCCACAATGTTATCAATCACATCCTCGTATACCGGCACACGGGAATGACCGGCTTTGATAAATTCCTGGCGGGCCTGACTAATGGTTGTGTCAATATCCAAAGCCAAAACGTCCATGCGAGGCACCATAATTTCTTTGGTCAGGGTTTCGCTGAACTGGAAGATGGAATAAATCATCTCGCGTTCGCCTTTTTCAAGCATACCTTCGGCTTGCTCCAATGCAACCCAATCGCGCAGTGTTTCATCGGTAACAGTAGGCATGTTCTGTTCAGCATACGATCCGAGCAAACCAACCATAACCATGGTCAATGGTTTAAAGAAAAAGTGCAAGAGTTCAGCAAAAAAGTGCCAGGTATTCGCTGCCTTTTCTGGCGCGCTTAAAACAGCTCGCTCAATAAGGTGCTCAAGAACACTCAACAATACAAAAACGCCCAGAGTAATTAACAAAATCAAGGCAAAGTGCAGCTTCAACGAAGAGATTGTTAATACAAGCACAGTTAGCGCGCCAATCATCAAATGGGCAAAAGTAAGCGCCAGACGCAGGGAAGTTCGCAGTCCTGACTTTTCAGCCACTTGAATGATTTTTTCAGCTTTATGGGGTTCTCGTTCATAAACAGACAATAAATTAGGCAATTGAACATGCGTAAAAGCAGCGTTTGTCGCGGCTGAAAGTATATCAAGCAAAACCGCGACACCAAGCAATGTCAATAGCCAGGGGATTTCGTTCACATTAATCCTTTCTCTCTTTCGGTTTGGCCGGCACACCAATAACAAGGGTGTTTTCGGGCACATCCCGATTTACCACAGCGCCCGCGGCGGTTGTAGCATTTTTTCCTATTTTTAGTGGCGCTACAAGCATGGTGTCACTGCCTATAAAGGCATTATCACCAATTTGCGTGTGGTGTTTTTCTTTACCGTCGTAGTTACACGTAATCGTTCCCGCGCCAATATTAACATCTTTGCCAATGTCAGCATTACCGATATACGAGAAGTGACCCATCTTGGTGCCTTCACCCAAAACAGAGTCTTTCACCTCGCCAAAGTTACCGATATGCACATAATCTTTTAAAACCGCGCCTTTTCGCAAGCGCGCAAAGGGTCCCATCGTAACATGATTAGCAATTTGAGCTGATTCCGCCACGCTGTATTGGATATGACAGTTCTCTCCAACCTGGGTGTCAATCAATGTGGTATTGGGTCCAATAACAGAATTCTTACCAATACTCGTATTGCCATAAAGCATGGTATTTGGCTGAAGCACAACATCTTGCGCCAGGCTTACATCCAGTCCCACAGTCGTCGACCAGGGGTCAATAAACGTTACGCCTTGCCGCATCCAATCGCGATTAATGCGCATTCGTAGCGCGCGTTCGGTATCCGCCAAGTCAACGCGATCATTGATTCCCAATCCTTCAACCGGATCTTCAAGAATGTGCGCGCTAACCCGTTTGCCTTCAGCCACCGCCATTGCCACCAAATCTGTGATGTAATACTCACCTTTTGAAGATGGTTTTAAGCCATCCAGGCTTTTCCAAAGCCAGTTTGCGTCAACACAGTAAGCGCTGGTGTTTTTCTCACGCACCAAAAGCTGTTCTGGCGTACAGTCTACTTCTTCAACAATGGCAATGACCGATCCATCTTCAGCGCGAATTACTCTACCAAAGCCCCGGGGTTCTTCAGACATAACGGTAGTGATAACCATCACGCTTTGGCTTTCCTGGCGCAGTTGTATAATACGTTCAATACTTGCCTGTGTTAAAAGCGGCATATCCGCAAATGTGATAATGAGCTGCTCAGATTTACCCTGCAAAAGTTCTCGCGCGCACATCACCGCATGCCCAGTGCCAAGCTGTGGTTCTTGAACAGCAAAATGCACTTCGTGTTTAGCACCAGCTTGAATGGCAGTCTGAACATCTTCAGCACCATGCCCAACCACAACAACTGGTGGAATGTCCACAACATTTTCTACAGCGCTTAATGCGTGAAGAACAAGGGACTTGCCCAAAATAGGATGCAGAACTTTAGGTAATGCTGATTTCATGCGTGTGCCATGACCGGCAGCAAGCATAATAGAAGCTATTGTCATAGATTTCTCCGGAAAACATAACGACAAGCAGGAATAGATAAACTCACGCTGCTTGTCGTGCGAAAAGAATGATATGGATCGTCAGGTTCAGTGTCCACAATAATAACTAGGCTGGGGTACATGGATTCGAACCACGACAGACGGATTCAAAGTCCGGTGTGCTACCATTACACAATACCCCAGGGACGATTATTTTAGCATAGTTTCCAAAATATGCAAACG
>JAAZIH010000053.1 GCA_012800995.1 Chloroflexota bacterium | reverse complement strand
TTGGCGATTATCATTCGAAAACAAAGACGATGGTCTTTCAGAAAACAAATCCTTGTGCAGGTGCCTCTTGTTATCCTTATCCTATCTGCGGCACTTTTCCCAATTCTGGCAACAAAAGATAAAGTTACCGATCGCATGTCATATAGCGCGCCTCATACCCTGGATGGGATGAAATACATGGAAAGTTCGACATATTACCTAGATGGCATTCAAATGGATCTCAGCCAGGATTATCGGGCGATTAATTGGGTGTTAGACAATGTAAAGGGTTCGCCCGTTATACTTGAAGGACAGGCTTTGGAGTACTCCTGGGGCAATCGTTACACGATTTATACAGGATTACCAGGCGTTGTTGGGTGGAACTATCATCAACGTCAACAACGCGCCATTTGGGCGAATAATGCGGTTTGGGACAGAGTTGATAGTGTCAATGCTTTTTATCAGTCTACGGATGAAAAATTTGTGAAAGATTACATAGAACAATACGATATTCAATATATTGTACTTGGACAATTAGAGCGTATTCGGTATTATGGAGATGGACTTATGAAGTTTGAAGCCTTAGATGGTCAGCTTTGGGATGAAGTCTATCGTGATGGTGATACCGTGATTTATAAGGTGAGGTAATGCTGGATTTTGTTAAATGGCTTATTTTTGGGCTTTTATTAGGCTGGATTTCTCTGCCCCTAACATGGCGGTTATTTAAGAAGCTTCCTTCCCGTGGAAGCTATTTAGCAAAACCGGTTGGCTTGCTAAGCTGGGGGTTTCTGTTTTGGCTTTTGGTTTCGATCGGGATTTTACGAAATAATCTTAGTTCTCAAGTTACAGCCTTACTCATCATCGCAACTTTGAACGGTTTGGTTTTGTGCAAAATTGGATGGGAGCCATTTAATACATGGCTCAAAGAGAATAGAAAATTTTTGATTGTTACTGAGCTTATTTTTCTCGTTTTCTTTAGTTTATGGGCCATAATACGCGCTGCTAATCCTGATATTATCCATACCGAAAAGTTCATGGAAATGGCTTTCATCAATGGCATTTTACGGTCAGAGACATTTCCACCAATGGATCCCTGGCTGTCTGGCTATGGCATTTCATACTATTATTTTGGGTATGTACTTTCAGCTATGCTTATCCGTATTACGAATGTGGCATCTTCGGTCGGTTACAACCTCATCAGCGCTTTTTGGTTTGGGTTTAGCGCCATAGCTGTTTATGGCATTCTTTCTGACTTAATTATTCTAAAAAAAGAATCAAAGTGTGATACCGAAAAGCTGAAAAACCTGTCAAAGAAGATTCAATGGATCGCCTTAATCGCGCCAATCATGCTTCTCTTTGTTTCAAATTGGTTTGGAGTGTTAGATGTCGCGCATTCGCGAGGGATTGCGTGGAATAACGCTAATGGGGAATTAGTTCAATCTGATTTTTGGACTGGACTAAATATCAGCGAATTGAATAATCCGCCAAGAGAGATCTCATGGGTTCCGAACCGTGGTGGCTGGCCCTGGTGGCAAGCCAGTAGGGTTTTAAAAGATACATCTTTAAGCGGGAATTCCATTGAGGTTATCGATGAGTTTCCGCAGTTCACTTTTTTGTTGTCGGATATTCATCCACATATGCTAAGTATGCCTTTTGTCTTATTAGCCATTGCTCAGGCTTTGAATGCAATAAAGGGTGGATGGTCGGCAAACTCCGAAAGCGTGAC
>JAAZIH010000262.1 GCA_012800995.1 Chloroflexota bacterium | reverse complement strand
TGACCGTGTGACCCTCTGCTTCCAGTTTCTCTTTTTGTGCTATTACACCGCCTGGATATTTCTCATTCAATTCACCGTTAGCTTTTAAAGTTCTCCAATAGGGAGTTTCGTTATCTGCCCGTTGGTGACTTGCCCAGGCAGCTATAGAAACAAAAATGCCTGCTGTAATTGGGTCTGTGAAATCCGCGCCAGATTTTCTCGCAAAATATTCTCGGATTTTCCCAACAGTGATAACTTTTCCATATGGAACTATTTTCATAATAGTGTCATAATCGATGGGCGGAGCAAGATACATATTATCTCCACCGTATTTTTTTATACTTGGGCCATCTGTGATTGTCTTAAATTTAGGCATATCCTTGCTGTCATGCAACATCAAATTAAAGTCTTTTTTATCTTCATTAGCCATAGTATCTTCCTCCTGACTAAAGGATAAACCTTTTTTTCATTCAAAGCAATGAGACGGTTTAAGAAATAGTCCCCAAAATTCAAGTTTCCCTGCATTTCATTTTGTAGTTAACATGGACTGACATGTAAAATCCCCACCATGCACAAAAAAACGCGTGGATTAGCAACCACGCGTTTCAATATCATATGCTAAAGAAATTAATCTTCTGATTGCATTTCTCGCTGACGTTGAGCGATAATTTCCTGCGCCTGCATGTGGGGTACCATCTCGTAATGGCCAAATTCCATCGTGAACTGTCCACGACCGCCAGTCATCGAGCGCAAGGTTGTCGTATAGCGCATCATTTCAGCCAATGGCACCATCGCGTTGATGGTTGAACGTCCACGATCGGTATCCATACCTTCAACACGGCCACGGCGGGTGTTCAAGTCACCCATCACATCACCCATGTTAGGCTCCGGAACGGTTACAGAAACTCTCATAATGGGTTCGTAAAGTACCGGGTTAGCGTCCTTAACCGCTAATTTAAAGGCTTCACGACCAGCAATTTCAAACGCCACAGGTTTAGAGTCGACCGGATGTTCTTTACCGTCGTAAACCGAAACGCCCACGTTGTGCACAGGGAAACCAGCCACAACGCCTTCTTTCATCACGTTGCGAATACCCTTTTCAATGGATGCCATGTAGTTACTCGAAATCGCGCCACCAAAGACGTCGTTAGAAAAGCTGAAGTCTTCATCCTCAAGCGGGAAGACTTTGAGAGCCACCTCACCGAATTGACCAGAACCACCGGTCTGTTTCTTATGGCGATAGGTCGCGCTGGACTCCTTGGTGATATGCTCTTCGTAAGGCACCTTTGGCTCGTGCAGGTCAAGGAAGAGCTGGAATTTCTGCTCGGCACGTTTCACAGCCACATCGATGTGCTGGTCGCCCATACCGAACAGTAAGGTTTGGCGAGTAGCAGCTTCCATTTCCCATTTCAGGGTCAGGTCTTCTTCAGCCAGGCGCGAGAGGGTCTGGCTCATCTTGCTGGCGTCTGCTTGCGTGCGTGGAGTGATTGCCACACGATAAAGAGGTGTGGGGTATTCGGGCATGGGCAAAGTGATATTTTGCTCTTTGGTGGTCAAGGTGTCACCAGTAGTGGTTACACTCAACTTGGCAACCGCGCCAAGATCACCAGCATGCAAGACTGAAACTGCATTCATATCTTTACCAGAGGGTACCTGCACACCAGCCAAGCGTTCTTCTTCACCTTTGGTGGCATTCCATACGCGGGTATCGGAGCTCATCACACCAGAATAAACCTTGAAGAAGGTTTGGCGACCAACAAAAGGATCCGCGGTTGTTTTCCAAACATATGCCGCCAGGGGTCCCTTGTCATCATAATGCAATTCGATTTCGCCCTTGGGAGTGTTTGCTTTCACAGCAGGACGCTCCAAAGGAGAAGGTGCCAAGGCAACCAAAGCTTCCATGATGGGTGCGATGGCCATCATACGCCCGCCAGCAGCTGCCATCACAGGGATGATATTGCTGACTTGAATGGCTTTATGCAAACCCTGGATCATTTCTTCGGTGGTCAAATCTCCGTTTTCGAAGTATTTTTCCAGCAAAGCATCTTCACCTTCAGCAGCAGCTTCAACCAGAATCATGCGTGCCTCTTCAACTTCGTCTTGCATTTCTGCGGGGATTTCGCTGGCAGTTTTGCCATCACCGAGATAAGCCTTCATGGTGAGCAAATCCACCACACCTTTAAAATCAGCTTTTTCGCCAATAGGCAGTTGCATGGGAATTAAGCGCGCGTCGGTGATTTCTTCAACAGATTTCAGTGCTTTGGCAAAGCTTGCATTATCACGATCCATCTTATTGAGAATTAAGAAGCGAGGAATCTCAAACTTCTCTGCATATTGCAAAGCAACTTCGGTTCCTACTTCAGCGCCGGCAACGGAGTCAACTAAAATCAAGGCGGCGTCAGCCACGCGCATTGCGGAAACGACCTCACCAACAAAATCGGAATAACCGGGAGTGTCGATGAAGTTGAATTTAAGATCCTTGTAAACAATCGGGATAAGTGAGGAAAATAGCGAGATTTGACGCTTTTGTTCTTCTTCATCCCAGTCTGATGTTGTTGTGCCATCTTCAATTTTTCCGATGCGGGTGGTAGCGCCAGTAAAATTCAAAATATTCTCGAGAAGCATGGTTTTGCCCGAGTTGCTGTGCGAGGCGAGCACGATGTTGCGTATTGATGCGGTTGAAAATTCTTTCATGTATTACCTTCCTGTAATGATTTGCCTGGCGCTTTGCCTGGCGTATGTTAATAGTCAAATTTCGGCAGTAAACCGATTTTTGATTATATCAGATATTCAACTGTATTGACAATTTTTAATGAGATTTCGATGTGCGATGTC
>JAAZIH010000261.1 GCA_012800995.1 Chloroflexota bacterium | reverse complement strand
CCCTTCATGGAAGCACGAGTATGAAAAGCCTATTAACTTTTTCCCTTCATGGAAGCACGAGTATGAAAAGCCGTTTAACTTTTCCCCATTCACGGGATTATGAGTCAAAGAAGTCGCTTCACTATTCCCCCCCTCCTCGGGAGGGGGATTAAAGGGGGTGGGCTATGGCAAAAAAACAACAAGTTCATCCAACAAACCAACAATTTGAGGAAAAGCAATGACAGAAAAAATCAGAATTCTCCTTGTTGATGACCACGCCGTGGTACGTCTGGGGCTAAAAAGCTATTTTGCCACCACACCCGACATTGAAGTTATCGGCGAAGCCAGCAATGGCTACGAAGCCATCCAGATCGCCCAGAACCTTTTACCCGACGTTATCCTGATGGACTTACTCATGCCCGGCATGGACGGTGTCGAGGCGACCCGCCAAATCAAAACCAAATTGCCCAACACCGAGGTGATCGTGCTCACGTCGTATCACGAGGACGAAAACATTTTTCCCGCCATCCGCGCGGGGGCATTGTCGTACCTGCTCAAGGATATTGACCCCGATGACTTAAGCAACGCCATTCGCCTGGCTGCACGCAAAGAGGCGGTGCTCAACCCGCGCGTCGCTTCGCGGCTGATGCAGGAAGTGCGCGGGGGACGGCGCGCTGAGGACTATAACCCGCTCAACGAACTCACCGACCGCGAAATGGAAGTGCTGCAGGAAATCGCCAGCGGAAAATCCAACGCCGAAATTGCCGCCACCCTGTTCATCAGCGAAAAGACGGTCAAAACGCATATCACCAACATATTAGCCAAACTCCACCTGAGCGACCGCACCCAAGCCGCCGTCCTTGCGTGGCAAAGCGGGGTTGTAAGGCGAAAAGATGGACAAGGTTAAAATGACACATAGTATATTGCCTATCAATGACCATCATTAAAAATTATTGACTACGAAATTTATAGGCTTCTTTCAACAACGAAATTTTTTCTTTTAATATAGCAGGTTCATGGGACAGGCTCATAAAATCTAATAACTCTTTATGAGGTTTGTTGCCATAAGTATTTAAAAGAAAAAACCATATACAGTTTTCTGTAATCCTCTTTAATCTGTAAAGAAAAACACCAATGACTTCTGATTCGTTTTGTCTGTGAACGTAATCATTTCTAAATGCTCTGAGAATCTTTAAATCTTCATACACCCTTGCATAATCATCGTGAATAAACGCAGCCCTCTTTAATAAATCGTTTGTATTTTTATCTTCATCTTTCAGCAATAACATTTCAAGTGTAGACCATAATTCGAGAAAAGCAGGATGAGGTAATTCTATGTCAAGTGCGGAAGAATATCGCATTAATGACTTTTCTAATAAACTGCGATTGTGGCTTTTTCGCAGGGCTGTTCTAACTGTATGCACATTTTTAAAAAATAACTCTTTCGCCCGACCAGATAGAAGAAACCTCTCTGGTTTTTTATATGAAAAATATGGGTTGAAAAAAACTGAAGAATCATCAATCAACTTGCCACTTGAATCATGCAAAGTATGCAAAGGGCCAATCAATATCTCATTGATAGGGTGAACTTTCCCAGGAAGAAGAAATCCATATGGACGTCTTTCATTATCACAAAAGTTCCATATTGCACGTATCAATTCAAGGCTATAGAACGCTTTTTGTAATGCGTGATATTTAGTTCGCGCTTTTACATGCACTAAAACAGGTTTTAGATCCATAAAATAATCCCTGTGCCGTTCTAATTCTGCAAAATCCGTTGCTTTTCCCCAGTCTTTAGTTCTAAATCTATTAATTCTACGAGAGGACAGGTCTATATATGCGTCTTTTATTTTAACGTTGCCAATTTCAAATGACCAATGCATTGTTATTGAGGTCATTAAGACATATTTTGTTTCCAATTCATTAAGAAAATGTCTAATTTCCTTATTTAGTTCTCTCATCAACAAGGGTTGATCTATTATTTCTATCTTTTCATATCTTTTAATTGTTGTTCTAAGCAGGAATAAAGCATCTTCGTCAGCGATTTCTTCTGGGAAAATCAGGCTATTGAAAAGCAGTCCAATTATCTCTTCTCGGATGAAGGTTTCATCAATATTTTCGTTGAGCGAAATTAAAAGGCGCTCAATTGATAAGCCTTCCCGAAGCTTTACTTGTGTATTACTTGGCTTTTTATCCATTTTCTTTCTACTTTGTCTGTTAGTAGCTTTAAAACGAGAGACATGTTTGACACTTTAAGTACTTAACAGCTTGATTTCTTCAGGCGTGAGTTCGTAAATCTCAAACACCAAGTTATCAATAGCCTCTTCAATCGCGGTGATTTGGCGCTGGAGTGTTTCCTGGGCATACGGTGTGACGGGGTTTGACTTGCCAAGTTCGAGTCGGCGTTTGACCAGGTTGGAAATTTTTCTGGCTATTTCTAGTTCTTGTGGGTTGTCATTGTCGATTTTGCGGATTGGAATCATGCCAACGTACATAGGTTTATACTCGTAAAACCCGCCTTGTCTGCCAGCGGCAACTTCCCTCATAAAGAAATCAGTAATGGATGAATTTAATATCCCCAAAAGGTAATAATCCTCTAAAGGTATGATCACACTGGGAGCGTTTATGTAGAAACCTTCAAAATCCATAGTGAATTTTGGCTTTTGAGCCAGGTTGCCCCATGTAATTTTGGGTTTTTCAAAAGCGTCGTAATAATCACATGCTCTAAGTTCCCACCAATAATCGCCTTTATCATACCGTTTCTGAGCACTTTGTTCATATTCTTTTAAGTGTCCAGCAAGTTCAGGATAAGTTGAAGAGAACCATTTCCAATGCCCTCGATTGATTCTTTCGTTCGTCCATCCTTTTGGTATGGCAATAATGTATTCCTTTTTCTCTATAGGACTATATCGAGAAATACTTGGCCCACTCGCATAAGCGTGGATTAATTCTTCATTTTTTTGATTTTGTTTTACAAAGTTATTTCGTGTGGTTTCATCAATGATAAAAGCCTTATTTAAACCTGTTATTACTCCTCTGAAGATTTCATTGTTTACATAATCGAGTAAAGGGATTGCGTTAGTGTTCAGCTTGCTCATCAAGTCTTGGACGGCAATTGTTGATAATGACCAGAACTCCTGTCCAAAGCGGGTTTGGTCTGCAAAAGCTCCATTTTCTGATACATATTCCCCAAGTGATGTAAAGTCGAGTGTTTTAACCGTGGTTACCCAGGGTTGATTGTGTGGGTCTTGCTTGCTAATGCGAAGAATACAGGGGTAAGTGGTGGCTGTGCTAAAAACTTTCAGGTCACCAAAGTCGGTTATCTCCTCAATACATTGTTGGCGCATCCATTCGCGCAGTTCAAAGCCATATTTCGCGCGAAGCCATTTGTTTGCCACGATATATCCGAATTGACCACCTTCCCTTAGGACATTGACACCTTTTTCTATAAAATAAGTATAGAGATCAGCTGTGCCATTATAGACTTTATAGATCGATTTGTAATAGGGCTTATCGCTGGTGAGGTCTTCCTGCCTGACATAAGGTGGGTTGCCAATGACCGCGTCAAAACCACCCTGGACGAAGACCTCAGGAAAGGCGCGTTGCCAGTCAAACGGGTTGATGCGCCTGAGTTCATTTTCATCCGGGAAGATTTGATTCTGAAAGTAATCCCAGCCAATCAGCGAGTTGCCACAGCGGATGTTGTGGCCGAGGTCGGGCAAAATGCGCTCAAAGCCAAAGGAAAGCTGGCCAGAAGTTGTTTCGAGTAGTTTGAGCAAAAGGGATAGCTTGGTAACCTCAACCGCCTGGGGATCAATATCAACGCCATAGATATTGTTCACCAATATACGTTTGCGCTCGGCATTCGTCAGGCGCCAGCCACCGCCATCGGCGGCAACAAGAGCGGGGGTTTTTCCTTTGGTGTAGCTGGTGGGGTCATTTTCAAGATAGTATTTTTCGTGCCAGTCCAGGAGATATTGATAGGCACCTATCAAAAAAGAGCCTGACCCGCAGGCTGGGTCTACCACGCGGAGTTTGCTGATCTGAGTGGGCGTTTTGTTCTCGAGCAATCTTCCCACGGTGTTTTTTACGATGTAATCGACGATGTAGCTGGGAGTGTAAAACACACCACCGGCTTTGCGCACTTCGGGCTTGACCTCGACTTTGGCTTGTCCACCGCTTGTAACGCGGATGACACTACCTAAAAACTGCTCATAAACCTGACCCAGGATTTCAACCGGGATTTCTTTGAAAAGATAAGGGCAAGGATAGTACATGTCCTCGATGATGTCTTTGAGGACTTTATCATCAATGATGAGATGCGGTGTAAAGTTATCCGGTGGGGAATTTTGTTCTTTTTCATCCGTAAAATGGAAAAGTCCGGAATTGTATTTGTCATCAGCGTGTTTAAAGAGGTTGATGAGCCTGGGATAAACCAGTTTTGGTTTGGGGTCATCTTCTGTAGGTTTAGGATCACCCGCCATTTCTTTGACAGTCGCAATTTGGAGAAGTTGCTGGCTTGGTTGAAGTTCGCGGTCTTCAGCGATACGCAAAAAGATGATGCGGTCGATGGTCATTTGTACCGCATAGTTGAGCAGACGTTCATCGCGCGCTGAAGGGTTGCGCAAGGCGATATTACGCGCGAGAGCGACACGCCATTTTTCGATGTCTTTGAGAAATTCGTCGTCTACTTCGGTAGTGCCTTTTTTAGGGCTTGCCTCACTGGCGAATTTATCGAACCTGCCTTTCCAAACAGCGTCTTTTGAGAAATAGTTTTCAAGTTCGTCCCAACGCTCGACATATTCTGTGTAATTAAACAGTTTTAGGCGAGCAGTTGAGGGTTTATCCTTG
>JAAZIH010000006.1 GCA_012800995.1 Chloroflexota bacterium | reverse complement strand
CAAAACCCGGGCGTCTTTCAAGCTGGTTTTGGCAAGGACTTCCTGAGATTCCATCTCAACCAGGTCAATCCATTCCGGGTCGGCGACCAGGTCGATTTTAGTGAGTACGACAAATCCTTTTTGAATGTCCAGGAGATCAAGAATGGCAAGATGTTCTCGGGTTTGTGCGGATACGCCTTCATCCGCGGCGATAATGAGCAAAACAGCATCAATGCCACCAATGCCGCTGAGCATGTTGCCAATAAAATCGCGATGACCGGGAACGTCAATAATGCCTATTGACTCGCCATTGGGCAGGGTTAAAGAAGCAAAGCCCAGGTCGATGGTCATCTCGCGGGCTTTTTCTTCTTTCAGGCGGTCTGGGTCGATACCAGTGAGGGCAGCCACCAAAGTGGATTTGCCGTGATCTACATGTCCTGCGGTACCGATAGTGCGCATAGTCTCTATGCTTTGTTGTCCAACAATGCTGCAATGTTTTGGATGGAATTTTGATATGCGCTTAAAATCATATGCACGTGGCGTACTGTTTCGCGGTTCAAAGCTTCAATCACGTCTTGATTACGAACAGAGATATCTTTAATTTCTTCCAGTTGGCGAGTTAAGTCACCAATTTTTTGTTCATTTTCGTGGTTTTGTTCTTCGTAAGTGAGCATGTAGTTCGTCCAGCGTTTAATATCGTCCGATTTGAAATTTGCCCATTCCTGACGGAAGCGCTCGTCATTAAGGCGTTGCACTTCGCTGATTTCATTAATGCGGCGTTCAAATTGCTGGGTGAGCTTATCTGCCTGAGCCAGGGATTTGTTTATCGACAAACGTGCTTCTTCAAGTGCCTCAATCTGAGTGTTGAGGTTGAGGTTTATCGTGTCAAGTTCCTGAAAACGCCCTTCCCAGTTTTTGAAGCTACGCTCTTTTTCAACCAAGCTGCTATTAACTGTGTCGATAAAACGTGATTGGTCTTCTTTGCGGTCTTTTTCGAAGCTTTGAAGCTCAGTGATACGGGTATCAAAGGCCCTGAAGTTATCCGCAAGCCCTTCAACTCGATTACGGGTTTCATCAACACGTTTTCGTATTGCTGTGATATCGCCTTGTATTTCGGTGATTCGCTTGGCTTCCTGTCGACGGTTTTCTTCGACCATTTGCAATGAGCGCCGATAGTCTTCATCAAAACGGCTCACATCGGTTATTCTGGCTTTTTGTTCTTCCAGTAAGCGACTAAGACGGGTATCCTCTGCTTTGAGCATTTTTTGCTCCTCACGTAAGGAGGATACTGTCTCGAGGCTTTCATAGATTTTTGCCAGATTGGCTTTTAGTGAATCGAGCTCAAGTTTTTGTCGCTTAATGGCTTCGTCAAGGTTCAGGTTGGCACGTTCGCTGCTTTCGCGAATTTGTTTGCTCATTTCATTGTTTAAACGTGAGATTTGCCCCTCATATTTATCCAAAGAAGAAATTTGGTTACCTTGTTGGCTCATTAAGATCTCAAGCTCTTTTATCTGCTTGCGTAAATTCGTATTCTCGGTTTCGAGAACGGTGAGACGATTTTGCATGGAGGCGAGATTTGTTTTATCATTGCGACGTTCGTTATCCAGCCATTCCACACGTCTTTCCAGTTGCTCTAAGCCTGCGTATTCATCCATAGTTTTCTGCCTTTGTGTATAAAGTTCCTGTAATGATTATACCTATTATTGACTGAGTATTGAAAAAATTAACTCAGGATGAAGATTCTCTCGAAGGGTGCTAATATGCCTTTGAACAGCTCGCTGAAGAGTCCAGGAAAAAGCCCTGCGATGAGCATCAATAACAAGATTATTGAACTGAAGACAAAAACGCGTGCAGTTTCCCGACTCGTTTTCAAACTGATGACGGGCGCATTGTTTGGGAGGGGACTGATGAGCTGTTGAATAATTCTGAAAATAATGATGAGAAGACCAGCAAAGCCGATACTTAGCCAGGTTTCCATGGCATAGCCTGACCAGGGAAGGAGATTCATGATGTAGTGTTTCGCGGGAAAGCTTGCCAGAATGGGCAGCCCAGCGAAGCTGAGAAGGCTCATAACAAGGACGATACTCAATGTGGGGTAAGAATGGTAGAAGCCTGTCAGACTACGAATTTTGCCGTCAAAGTCTGGTTCAGACTGTTCAAGCATCGAAAGGCTATATGAAAAACCTGCCATCCCCAAAAGTCTGGGCAAAAAGTTGATTTGAAGATAATGTAAACCTCCTTGTTGTGCTAAACCAATTGACAGCAAGGCGTATCCCATTTCCCATAGATAGATGTATGCCAATACCCGCCGCATACGGTTTTGGAAACTGAGCAAAACACTGGAGCTGACGATCATCACCATTCCCGCCCAACGCAGGATTGTCCATAATTCCGGCAGGTTTCGCAGCCAGGCGTACTCTTCAAGGAAATAAACAAAAAAGATAGTGAGACTGCTTTGCATCAGCACGAGAAGAAAGCTGACTGTCCAGGGATGACTTTCCTGGGCGACCATAGGCAGCCATGTATGGACTGGTATAAGCGCGAACCAGATGGCGAAGCTGAGGAGAACGAGTATAGCAGCGCGTAAAATCAATGCGCTGGCAGATGGTGCGGTTTCAATATCAGAGAGCATCCACGCACTTAGCAGGACCATAGGCATGGCAATGGTTTGGAAAGTGATATAGCGAACCACTCCTGGACCGGCTTTTGAACCACGTGGAGAGAGAAGTGGAATACTCAAGATGGCAATCAGCAAGATGATAACCGCCGCATACAAGAATGGTTGCACCGCCAATGCAAGAACCCACATAGCGGCAATCAGCATGGAAAGCGCATTAAACCATTGGCTGGTTTTTAGTGAACGAGCAACGGTATTCCAAATGAAAACAGCCATGTATAAACCAGCTATTAAGGTCAAATTTGCTTTAGTGATACTTATCAAGCGGCCAAAAATGGGGAAGACGGCCGCAAAGATGAAATGTCTTGATCCAAGTCGAATAATTAAATCTTCTGGCATTAAAAACGCGAGTGCGGCAAGAAATCCAGAACTTATTAGAACGATGGTTGTTGATATTTTGACAAATGGTTGGATGAGCATCAACAGTAAACTGATTGCAATTGGTATGACTATCCAAACAATGACGGTGTTCATCATGAGGCTTCCGTCTCCAAATCCTTGACAATAAAGTAAGCGCCCGCGATTGATAGCAATAAGTTCACCATTGCGAAGAGGGCTTCAAGCAAGTTTGAAAACTCGAGAGAGCCATAAAGCAGCTCAAAACCGGACAAAAAAGTGAGTAAACCAATGACAATGTAAAACGGT
>JAAZIH010000052.1 GCA_012800995.1 Chloroflexota bacterium | reverse complement strand
TCAGAATGTCTTGAATATGTTGTTCATAATCCATAACATCATTTTAACATCAAGCTATAGAAACTTTATAAATTAATTCGACTTGGTATAATAAAACTATGAAAATACAAGTACTATCAGAACAACTGGCGTCGCAAATAGCCGCGGGTGAGGTGATTGAAAGACCTTCATCCGTGGTAAAAGAGCTCATTGAAAACGCGATTGATGCTGGTGCGACACAAATTGAATTAGAAATAAAAGATGCTGGCAAAAAGCTTATACAAGTATCCGATAATGGTGTTGGTATTCCTGCAAATGAGATTGCATTAGCTGTATCAAGGCACGCAACGAGTAAACTCAGCAAAGCGGAAGATTTGTTTGACATCCGCACCCTGGGTTTTAGAGGAGAGGCTTTGTCTTCTATCGGATCTGTGGCAAAGCTATCGATCATTAGCAAACACCGTGATGCCGAGATTGGCGCTGAAATTAACGTTGATGGCAGTAAGAGCGAAGGTGTTAAGCCTAAAAGCGCGCCTGATGGGACAGTTGTGCGGGTTGAAGATTTGTTTTTCAACGTGCCTGCACGATTGAAATTTTTGAAAACAAATACCACCGAAAATCGCCAAATAACAGGTTTAATTACGCGTTATGCTTTAGCCTATCCAAATATCCGCTGGCAACTCATGCAGGATGGGCGTGTGTACCTGCAAACATCTGGTAGTGGTGACCGAAAGGAAGTCTTACAGAGTTTGTTTGGCGTTGCCGATGCTAAACGCATGTTGCCCATCCATTTTGAAGATGGCGAAATGCGTATTGAAGGTTTCATCAGTGAATTAAGGCTTACACGCTCAAACCGACGGGATATTACCTTGTTTGTCAATGGGCGCTGGGTTCAGGATGCATCGCTTACTGCTGCGGTTATCAGAGCCTACAATACTATGCTCATGGTTGGAAGATTCCCCGTTGTTGTGCTGTTTATTCAAATGTCTCCTAACATGGTCGATGTAAATGTGCATCCTTCAAAGGCAGAAGTCCGATTCAAAGAAAACGACCAGGTCTTTAGTACTGTTCAACGGGCGATCAGACGTGGGCTTTTAGCGTACTCGCCGGTTCCTGAATTGAATACAGCAGTGTTATGGGGGCGCCCAGTTGAGGAAATCTCTGCCAAAAAACCGCAACAAATAGAAGCTCAATGGCAAACGCCTGAAAGTGAGAAGGAAAAACCGCAAAATATCGAAGAAGTCGTACCTGTTTTACACCAGAACTTACAAGCAGCTCTTTCAAGTGATTATTTGCCTGTTTTAAGGCTGGTAGGGCAAGTTGCGGCAACTTATCTTATCGCTGAAGGTCCAGATGGCTTGTACCTCATTGATCAACACGCTGCCCACGAGCGGGTGTTGTTTGAACAAATGATGGCACAGGCGCGTTCGGGTATTGTGCCTTCGCAAGCGCTCCTTGAAGCTCAGATCATTGAACTGACCCCCGAAAAAGCCGGACTGTTGGAGGAGCAATTAGATGTACTAAAAGGTTTAGGCTTTGAAATTGAAAATTTTGGGCCAAATACCTTTTCATTACGCGCCATTCCTGCTATTTTAGCCGGAGGCGATCCAGCCGAAGCCATTTACGCTGTCGTAAATGCTTTTGAAGAGGATGAGACGCCTTTAATGGCAGAAATACAGGATTTAGTTGCAGCCAGAGTGTGTAAACGCATGGCTATAAAAGCAGGTCAGATTCTGAGCCCTGAAGAACAAAAGAATCTCTTACTTAACCTGGAAACTTGCCAAGTACCACGCACTTGTCCGCACGGTCGTCCAACGATGATTCATCTCAGCGCGATGATGCTCGAACGACAATTTGGACGGACTGGCGCTATTTAAACTGTGGAGTAAACTATGAAAGCACTTTGGCTTGAAGAGAAAATTTTGCAACTTAGGGACGACATCCCTATACCCGAATTAAATCCTGGTGAGGCATTAATCAAAACGCAATTGGCTGGTATATGTTCTACCGACCTTGAGATGCTGAAAGGTTACTATCCTTTTACTGGCGTTTTAGGACATGAGTTTGTTGG
>JAAZIH010000260.1 GCA_012800995.1 Chloroflexota bacterium | reverse complement strand
TATAACAACCGCGAGGAGACTTTGCAACGAAGCGACTCGGTGTTTCGTTTGATGTTTGAGGCGAGCGCTGAAAAAGGCTGTATCAAAATCGACAATACCCGTCCACCTGTGTGTGTTGACGCGATGCAGGTTTTGACCGAGTCGGAAGTTTTAAAAGGATACGAATTCAAGCAAAATCTGCTCACCATGCAATTCCCTCATTGGGTGGTATATATTCAATCTTTGCTTGAAGCGCAGTTTGACGCGCAGATGATCTACAGATCCGGGTTTACTATTCATACCACCCTTGACCCGGTCTTCCAACGTGAAGCTGAAGCGGCTGTGCGTGACCAGCTTGCTCAAATGCAGGGTAAAAACGCGACAAATGGTGCCGTTATAGCGATGCATCCCAAAACAGGCGAAATTCTTGCCATGGTTGGTTCGGCTGATTTCCACAATCCAAATATCAGTGGTCAGGTGAATATGGCGCTAACGCAAACCCGTCAGCCAGGCTCGGCGATTAAGCCTTTCACTTATCTCGCAGCTTTTGAAAAAGATTGGACGCCATCGACTTTGATCTGGGATGTGCCAACCAAGTTCCGACCATCCACCGACCCGCATGATACCAGCCCGGATTACGAACCCCGTAACTATGATGGGCGCTTTAGGGGACCTGTGACAGTGCGTTCAGCTCTGGCGAATTCATACAACATTCCTGTTGTTAAAGCGCTTGAATATGTACATATTTACGACAACCCTGATACACCTCAAGCGGATGGCTTTATCAATCTCGCCAAGCGTTTGGGTATAAACAGCCTGACACGCCCGGATTATGGGCTCTCGCTTACATTGGGTGGAGGCGAAGTGAGCTTGCTTGAGCTAACGGGCGCTTATCAGGTCTTGGCGAACGAAGGTCGCAAGGTTGAATCGGTAGCCATCACCAGGGTTTTGGACCATACCGGTAAGCTCGTTTATGAGTACGAGCCATACGAAGGACCTCAAATTATCCGTGCCGCGCATGCCTATTTACTTTCGTCCATCTTATCTGACAATGCCGCCCGCGCGCCGATGTTTGGCACAAATTCACCCTTGAATTTGCCATTCAACGCGGCTGTAAAAACAGGCACGACCAATGATTTCAGAGACAACTGGACGGTTGGCTATACCCCTGACATTGTTATTGGCGTTTGGGTGGGAAATGCTGATTACACACCGATGGTTAACACGACTGGTGTGGATGGCGCAGCACCTATCTGGAATCGCCTGATGATGGCTGGCATTAACCATTTCAACGGAGGCATTGCCAGCAGTTTCGCGCGCCCTAACGATGTGGTTGACCGTATCGTGTGTAGCGTCTCTGGCGCGGAGCCAAGCGAATACTGTCCGAGCCATGTGACTGAGATTTTCGCGTCCGATCAAATGCCTTTGCCAAAGACCGAAGACCTTTGGGTTAGAACTCAAATAGATTCCTGGACCAATTTGCGCTCTTCCCCGGCTTGTTCGGAGTTTAACAAAGAAGCTTTAACCATCAATGTTAGCGATAAATCGGCCATTGAGTGGCTTTTTACTGAACATGGACAGGAATGGGCACATTATGCTGGTTTTCCTGAGCCCCTGGTGATTATGCCCGAAAGAGAGTGTCGACCAGATGATCCAAGGCCGATTATTAACCTGGTTGGTATCCATGATGGCGGCACACTGACCGAAAACCCCGTAAAAATTGTGGGTGTTATTGACGCGACTGCCAATTTTAAGCAATTCATCATTCATTGGGGTGTGGGTGAAAACCCGAGTGAATGGAATCGAGTTACGCTTGATGGCTGGGTTACGGAAGCAGTTCGGTCTGAGGATTTGATTGTTGAATGGGATGTGTCTGATATTGATGAAGCAGTGATAACTTTGAGAATCACCATGCACAGCACGATGAACACGGAAGTACAAAAGTTTTATCGATTGAGGTTGCAGATTCCAACGCCAACACCCACACCAACAGAGCTTCCAACTGAGACACCTGTGCCAACAGCGACACCTCCAATAGAACCCACGCCGGAACCGCCTCAGGAACCAACAGTCGTTTCGCCGTAAAAGACTAAAAAAACAAAACGCGTGTTTCAGCACGCGTTTGTTTATTAAAAGAGGGCTAACTGAGCCGCGCGGTATTCTGGTGGGTCATCAAGGATTTGGGAAGCAAAAAGTTCGCGGGTGAGCAATGGATTATCGTAAAGATTACGGAAAAGGCGAAATTTCACGAAATGCCAGTCTTCACCCATCAAGGCTTGCAGACTGGGGTCACGGCGTAATTTGTACGAGATAAGGTTCGCGCGGCTGCCTGGTAAGACAATCAGTTTCTTGCCACTCAGCTCTTTATTGTTTTGGATAGTTTCAGAAATGATGGCGCTATCGCTAACGAAAAAGGTGTAAAGTTCGTGGTCATGTTCGTCTAAATAGTAAATGGCATCATCACTTAGCTGACGATTGAGCTGGAGTCTTCT
>JAAZIH010000259.1 GCA_012800995.1 Chloroflexota bacterium | reverse complement strand
CTTGAGCAAATTGAAGGTTTGTTCAGGGGCAATCTGCAATCGCAGGCACCTTTTATCATTCAAATCAGCAAGGGCGCGCGCTCTTACACCAACAAAACTTTCCTGGAAGGACTCATCCGTGCCGCGGATGAAATTTATCCCGAAGCCATTTTCGCTGTCCATCTTGACCATGGCGACGAGCAGACTTGTTATGACTGCATCGATTCGGGCTTTTACAGCTCGGTGATGATTGATGGCTCCTCCTTGCCTTATGAAGAAAATGTTGCTGTAACCCGCCGGGTGGTTGAAGCCGCGCATGCCAAAGGCATTGTGGTTGAAGCCGAGCTGGGCATGTTGGGTGGCGTTGAAGAACATGTTAAAGTCGATGAAGCTGACGCTAAACTGACAGACCCTGACCAAGCCAAAGATTTTGTTGAACGCACAGGTTGTGACTCGCTGGCAGTTGCCATTGGCACAAGTCATGGCGCGTTCAAATTCACCGGTTCACAAAGTCTGCATTTTAACGTCCTGGCAGACATCCAAAAGAACCTGCCTGGCTTCCCACTGGTGATGCACGGCTCAAGCTCTGTACCTGAAGAAGAAGTCGCGCGCATCAATGCCGCTGGTGGACATATCGCCGGCGCCAAAGGTGTGGATGCCACACAATTCAAAGCCGCCTCAGAGCTTGGTGTGGTGAAAATCAACATTGATACCGACGGGCGCCTCGTTTGGACTCGCGTGCACCGCGAATTCTTCCGCGATCAGCCAGAAAAGTTTGACTTGCGTGATCCCGGTAAGATCTTCATGTCTGAATACGCTGACTTTATCGCAGCCAAGAATGAACTTTTGGGCAGTGCTGGTCAGTTAGAAGATGTTCGTAAATATATCGGGGCTTAGATGCGACCTGTTGAAATTCGACCAAACATTTACTGGGTAGGCGTTAACGACCGTACCACCGATCTCTTTGAAGGGCTTTGGCCAGTTTCTGACCAAGGCGTTTCATATAACAGCTACCTGATTCGGGATGAAAAAAATGCTTTAATCGACCTTTCGAAAGAAAGCTTCACCGACGACTTTGTTGAACAAATATCAAAGCTCATTGACCTCAGCAAATTAGACTATATCATTGTCAACCACATGGAACCCGACCACAGTGGCGCGCTTTTACGCATTCGCCAGCTTGCTCCCAATGCAACTTTTGTGGGTATGGGCAAAGCCATTTCGATGATCAAGGATTTCTACTGTGTTGATGATAAGGTCATGGTTGTCAAACACGAAGACACCCTCAGCCTTGGCAAATTCACTTTGCGCTTCCTTTTCACGCCGATGGTACACTGGCCCGAAACCATGATTACTTACCTGGAAGAGGAAGAAATCATGTTTAGCTGTGATGCCTTTGGCTCTTATGGTAGCCTGGATGGTGTTCTTTTTGACGATGAAGCCAAAGACCAACTGCCTTTCTATGAAAAAGAAGCCTTAAGGTATTACACCAATATCGTTGCCGCATTCAGCCGCAACACTTTAATGGCTATTGACAAAGCCGCGGTATACCCATTCAAGATTATCGCGCCATCACATGGCTTGATTTGGCGCAAAGACCCCATGCGAATCGTGTCGCTTTATCAACAATGGGCAAAATATGCTACTGAACAAACCGAGCCAGGCGTAACCGTGCTGTTTGGCACCATGTATCGCAACACCGAACGTGCCATGGAAGCTTGCCTGCAAACAATCACGAACGAAGGCGTGCCAGTAGAAGTCTTTAACGTTAGCACAGTTCATCCAAGCTTTATCTTGCCGTCATTATGGACCAAAAAAGGCGTCCTCATCGCTTGTCCCACTTACGAACGTGCGATGTTCCCCGCCATGGTTCAGGCCCTGGATATTGCCGAAATTAAGAGCGTTAAAAACAAGGTAGCAGGCTACTTCGGCAGCTATGCCTGGTCGGGTGGCGCGCAACCTGTTTTTGAAACTTACGCTGAAAAATTGAATTGGGAGATAGCTGGTGCCTTGGAATTTGTCGGCTGTGCCAAGCCCGATGACATCCAAACCATCCAGCAAATCGCTCAACAAGTTGCCAGAAAATCAAAAGAGGGCTGAAGCCACAGTTTTTAGCTAAGCAAAAGCCCTGAACTTTCAGGGCTTTTTTCGTAATCAGGCTTGCATAAGGTATAATGGGCAAGCCACATAAGGAGAGAATTATGACAGACGAAACGCCAAGAAGATCAAACTTTATCACTGAAATCATTGATGAACATAACCGCACCGGTCGCTTTGGTGGCAGGGTGCACACCCGTTTCCCTCCGGAGCCAAACGGTTATTTACATATCGGTCATGCAAAAGCACTCGTGCTCGATTTTGGCATTGCTGAAGATTATGGCGGTATCACAAATTTGCGTTATGACGACACCAATCCCGTCAAAGAGGATGTTGAGTACGTTGACGCTATTAAGGAAGACATCCGCTGGCTCGGTTTTGATTGGGGTGACCGCGAATACTATGCCTCAGATTATTTTGAGCAACTCTATGAGATGGCTATCAAGTTAATCAAAAAGGGCAAAGCTTATGTTGACGAACTGACCCCCGAAGAAACCCGCGAATATCGTGGCACGCTCACCGAGCCGGGTAAAAACAGCCCCTGGCGCGATCGACCTATCGAGGAAAGCCTGGATCTCTTCCAGCGCATGCGGGCAGGTGAATTCAAGGATGGCGAGTTAACCCTGCGCGCTAAAATCGACATGGCATCACCTAACATCAATATGCGCGACCCCGTTATGTACCGCATATTGCATGCCCATCATCATCGAACTGGTGATGAATGGTGTATCTACCCAATGTACGATTTCGCGCATGGTCAGAGCGACTCGATTGAAGGCATTACACATTCCTTATGCTCTTTAGAGTACGAGAACCATCGTCCGCTTTACGACTGGTTTATTCAGGAATTAGAGATTTTCGCCCCTCAGCAAATTGAATTCGCTCGTCTCAATCTGACCCACACCGTGATGAGCAAACGCAAATTACGTAGGCTGGTTGAGGCTGGTTTAGTTGATGGCTGGATTGACCCTCGCATGCCCACCTTGGCTGCAATGCGTCGTCGGGGTTATCCTCCTAAAGCGATACGAGAATTTATCGAGATTGTGGGTGTCGCTAAAAGCGAGAATGTTATTGAGGTCGAGCTCCTTGAACACGTTGTACGCGACGAACTAAACCTCACCGCGCCACGTCGCATGGCTATTCTTGAGCCGGTCAAGGTCATTATTGATAACTACCCAGAAGATCAGGAAGAATGGTTCAACATTCCCGACTTTCCACAAGACCCAGAAAACAGCCCCACCCGCAAGGTGCCTTTCTCGCGAGAAATTTACATTGAAGCTGATGACTTCATGGAAGAACCACCGAAAAAATACTTCCGTCTTAGTCCCGGACGCGAAGTGCGCCTGATGAACGCGTACTACATCCAATATAAAGACATCGTCAAGGATGAAGCGGGCAATATTGTGGAGATTCACGTGAGCTATGACCCCGAATCACGCGGTGGACAATCGCCCGATGGGCGCAAAGTGCGTGGTACTATCCACTGGGTCTCCGCCAAACACGCGATTGAGGCAGAAACCAGACTTTACGAGCAAATGTTCCTGGAGAAAGACCCTGAGGATCTACCCGAGGATCAGGACTTTTTGGATCACTTCAACAAAGGGTCCCTCAAGGTGCTCCACGCAAAATTAGAACCCTCTCTGGCTGATGCCAAGGTCGGAGAAGTCTATCAGTTCGTGCGCGATGGCTACTTTACGCTTGACCATGTCACCAGCACGCCCGAAAAACCGATTTGGATACGCACCTTATCACTGGTGGATAGCTGGGCAAAGATGCAAAAGTAAGCTCGACAATCTTGCCATAAAATTTCCCACATCGGACTATTTTATGGTAAGATTGCATTCCATCAAGGGCCCGTAGCTCAATGGCGGAGCAGGCGGCTCATAACCGCTTGGTTGTTGGTTCGAATCCATCCGGGCCCACCTAAAATCGCGTGGTCGTAATAGAAACATTACGACCTTTTTTATTCCCCCAACCCCACACAAAAAGGAGCAGACTTTCCTGCTTAACTAATTGTTTTCAATAAAGCACTTTTTCACCCCAGACAAGTGTATAATTTAACCGATGGTGTCTAAGGATATAATGTGAAGAAAACGCTTCTTCATGTTATAGTTGGCACAGTATTTAAAATTCGAAAACCTATTTGGAGATCACGCTATATGTTAGAGCAAGCCTTATTGGCAGGTGGTTGTTTTTGGGGATTACAAGCAAAACTAAAAGCACTGGATGGAGTATCAGATACTCTCGCTGTCTATACTGGTGGCACTGTTGAAAACCCCAGTTATGCCCAAGTCTGTCGGCAACAAACTGGCCATGTTGAAGCAATACAGTTGAACTACGATACAGATATCATTAGTTATGCGCAGTTACTTGAAGCCTTTTTTCAATCCCATAACCCAATCCTATCTGACACCTTTGGCGAGCAATATCGATCCACAATCTTCTACCTTAACGAAGAACAAAAAGCCATTGCCGAACAGGTCATGGCTTCAGTTGACGTTTCTAACATTTATCCCGGAAAAATACAAACCGTTCTACGCCCTGCCAGCCAGGTTTGGCCAGCTGAAGACTATCACCAGGATTATTACACCAAAAACAATGTCGTCTCTGATGACGATTGTTACTGCCGCTAAAGCATCTTTTTTTACAGGTATAATGGGGTTATGACAGATATTACAACAAACAACGGAAATACTGAAAAACGTATCGCGATTCTTATTGATGGTGATAACGCCCAGGCTTCTCTCATGGAACAAATCGTGGTGGAAGCCAGTCGCTTTGGCAATACCACCATCCGCCGCATCTATGGCGATTGGACCACCACGCATATGAAATCCTGGAAAGAAACACTCAATTCTTATGCTTTTCAGCCTTTTCAGCAATTTAGCTATACAACAGGTAAAAACTCAACCGACTCCGCCATGATTATTGACGCCATGGACATTCTCCATACGGATTTAGTGGATGGATTTTGTCTTGTCTCCAGCGACAGCGACTACACCCGCTTGGCTACGCGCATCCGTGAAAGCGGCAAGCTCGTCATCGGCATTGGAAAACAGAATACACCGCGTGCCTTTGTTTCAGCTTGTGAAGTATTTATCTATACTGAAAACCTCGAAGAACGCGCTCGCCAAAAGAAAAAAGCTGCCGCCAGACAACAAGCCGCCGCGAAACTTAGCACAGAGGAAATTGAACTAATCGAAAACATCAACCGTGCCATCGAAATGGTCGGCACCGATGATGACAACTGGGCAAGCCTTTCTGAGGTTGGCACCTCTCTGCGCAGAATTGACCCCGGTTTTGATCCACGTAGTTACGGTGCCAAGCAATTAGCCAGCCTGGTAAGACAACATAAGACTTTTTTTGACCTCAAAAAGGTTCCTGGTAAATCGATCATGATTATTAGATCAAAAGAAGAGCTCTAAAAGAGCTCTTTTCTTTTAAT
>JAAZIH010000258.1 GCA_012800995.1 Chloroflexota bacterium | reverse complement strand
TGCTCAGTACGCGATGTGCTGAATGATTTATTTAATAAAACGGAGTAGTTATGAAGATTAATGAAGCCTTGCGCATAGAAAATAAGTCAGCGGTGGCATTTGTTGGCGCTGGAGGAAAAACCACAGCGATGTTTAACCTCGCCAGAGAGTTCGATTTTCCATCCATCGTGACCACGACCACAAAATTGGGTTTGGAACAGATAAAACTTGGGGATAAGCATATCAACCTGAATGGTGATTTGCCTGATGGCAGTGATTTTGGTGATGAAAAAGTGACTGTGGTAACCGACCGAATGAATGCTAATCGCACACGCTGGCAGGGATTGGATGATATGCAAATTTCCCGTTTGCGCAATGTGGCAGGCGTGCTTAGCCGCGCGCTACTCATTGAAGCGGATGGCGCGAAAACGTTGCCCCTCAAAGCACCTGGAGAAGACGAGCCCATCATTCCGGATTTTGTGGACCAGGTGATTGTTGTCGCTGGTTTGGGCGCGGTGGGGAACTTTCTGGATGAGGGCAATGTCTTTCGTCCTGCTTTGTATTCTGAGCTGAGTGGTCAAGATAAAAGTCAGCCAGTTTCGTTGGAAAGTATCGCGCGCATGTTGATTAATCCAATGGGCGGATTGAAGGGCATCCCGGAAAATGCCAAGAGAACCGTCATTCTCAATCATGCCGATTTAGTGCCATTGAACGATGTCGAATTGGCGATGTTCCGCAACCATCTGATTAAGCATTATCACGAAGCTTATATCGGCTCTTTACACGAGGGCTGGTTGTTAGGACTTTACTAATTTCTACTAATGTTTCGTAAGGAAGATTTGATTCTGTAACAGACTATGATAAACTGAAACTATCCAAAACGACGCCTAAGAGGCGTCATTTTTATGGAGGAACTATGAGAACAATCGTTTGGAATGAAGAAAAACACTCGGCAGATATTATCGATCAAAACGCGCTTCCAGCTGATTACAGAATTATCTCTCTTTTAAGTTATGAGGATGTTATTGGAGCAATCAGTCATATGACGGTGCGTGGCGCGCCAGCTATTGGTGTTACTGCCGCGTATGGGATGGCATTAGCCGCCATGCGCTCAGATAAAAGCGATCTGAACGCCTTAAAAGTGCAATTAGGAGAGATTTCCAAAGAGATTGGCGCGGCGCGACCTACCGCGGTGAATCTCTGGAACATGCTTAATCGCTGTCTGGATTTGATTAATACCTTTGAAGGACAAGTTGACGAGCTAAAAGCACAACTTTTGTCTTTCGCGCACGAATTAGCCGATGAAGATGTTGAAATGAATAAGCGCTTATCAACATTCGGCGCGGATTTGATTAACGACGGGGATCGGATTGTGCACCATTGCAACACTGGCGCGCTGGCGACGGTTGATTATGGCACAGCCTTGGGTGTTATCCGCATGGCGCATGAACAAGGCAAAAAGATTCACGTTTATGTGGATGAAACACGCCCACGGCTGCAGGGTGCACGGTTGACTGCCTGGGAACTTAAACAATATGGCATTCCTTATGACATTATCACGGATTCTTCCTCTGGCCAACTCATGCAGATGGGGATGGTAAATAAGGTCTTTTTTGGCGCGGATCGCGTTGCCATGAATGGTGATGTGGCAAATAAAATCGGCAGTTATATGTTGGCTCTCGCCGCGGTGGATAATAAGGTGCCGGTCTATTCGGTCTTTCCGACGAGTACAGTGGATGTTTCAATTGCGAGCGGTAAAGAAATTGAAATTGAACAGCGCGATGAGCGCGAGGTTTTAGGTATTTCTCTGAACGGAGAGATTGTGGTTCCGGATGGCGCTACCGCGCTAAACTATGCCTTTGATGTCACCCCAAACAGGCTGTTAACCGGCCTGGTTACGGAACATGGCGTTTTGTATCCCCCGTTTTTTGAAAAATTGGATAAAATTGCACGAAAGGGACAGCTATGAAAGTTATTCTTACCGGTTCAATCGCCTTTGATTATTTGATGAAATTTCCGGGTCTGTTTAACGATACCATTTTGCCAGAACATATTGAAAAGATCAGTTTATCTTTTCTGGTGCATGAAATGATCCGCCAGGATGGCGGTGTTGGTGGGAACATTGCCTATAGCCTGGCGATGTTGGGCGGTAACGCCTATCTGTTCTCAACCGCGGGACAGGATTTTGGCGAGTACCGTCAAAGGCTTGATAGTGTGGGTGTAGACACCACAGGTGTGAAGATTATTCCGGATAAATTTACCGCCTCATTCTTCGCGACAACAGATTTGAGCAACGCGCAAATCGCGTCTTTCTATACCGGCGCGATGGCAGATTCCGCTGAATTGAGCTTGCATGAAGCTGATTTTGAAAAAGATGATTTTGTGATGATTTCACCCACCGACCCCGTTTCGATGAAACGTTACATCCGCGAGTGCCAGGATTTAGGCTTGCGGATGCTCTTTGACCCCGGACAACAAATTATCAGCATGGACAAAGAAGATATCATTGCTGGTGTCAACAGCGCGCATGGGATTTTTGTGAACGAGTATGAATTCGAGCTTTTGCAAAACAAGACTGAATTTAGCGCGGAAGAAATCATCAGCAAGCCAGCGTTCTGTGTGGTTACCTTAGGTGGTGATGGTGCTAAAGTTTACGCCAATGGTGAGGAATATTTCATCCCAATTGTTGAAGGGATTGAGGCTGTTGATCCCACCGGTGTTGGCGATGCTTTTCGCGCTGGCTTTTTGCGCGGTTTTTTGGGCGGTTTGGGTTATCAGATTTGTGGGGAAATGGGCGCGGTAAGTGCCGCAATTTCCATCCAGCACCCTGGCCCGCAATGCCATCATTTTGACTGGCAAAGTTTTAAGACAATATTCCGTGAACATTTTGATGACCACGGCGAATTAAACGAATTAGATTAGTATTTGGAGAATTAATGGAAAATTACAACGTCAGAGATTTGAATCTTGCTGAAGGCGGACGCCGCCGGATGGATTGGGCACAACGAGAAATGCCCGTTTTGACTATGCTTCAGGAACGCTACCGCAAAGAACGTCCTTTTGAAGGCGTGCGTATGTCTTGCTGTATGCATGTTACAACTGAAACCGCCAATTTGATGCGCACCATGCAAGCCGGTGGCGCGGATATCGTTTTGACCGCGTCAAACCCACTTTCGACTCAGGATGATGTGGCAGCTGCTTTGGTGGCACAGTACGAAATCCCCGTTTTCGCCATTAAAGGTGAAGATGACGCGACCTATTACAAACACATCCACGCCGCTTTGGATCATAAACCCAATATCACGATGGACGATGGCGCGGACCTGGTGAGCACTATCCATAAAGAGCGGCGCGATTTAATCCCGGGTATCGTGGGTGGCACCGAAGAAACCACCACCGGTGTTATACGCCTGCGCGCGATGGCAAAAGACGGCATGTTGGCTTTTCCAGTGATGGCGGTGAACGATGCGATGACGAAGCATTTCTTTGACAATCGCTATGGCACCGGACAAAGCACGCTCGATGGTATCATCCGAGCGACTAACATTTTGATTGCCGGCAAGACCTTTGTGGTGGCTGGCTATGGCTGGTGTGGTCGTGGTGTGGCAATGCGCGCGAAAGGTTTTGGCGCGAACGTCATCGTCACCGAAGTTGATCCAGTTGTAGCGCTCGAAGCAGTCATGGATGGATTTAGAGTGATGCCCATGAGCGAAGCCGCGCCTATCGCTGATGTTATCGTAACTTTGACCGGCGACTTAAATGTGGTTGATAAACACCACTTTGAAGTTATGAAGGATGGTTGTTTGGTATGTAATTCTGGTCACTTTAACAACGAGATTAATCTCGATTCACTGGCTGAAATGGCTGTTGATAAACGCTTGGTGCGTCCCTTTGTTGAAGCATTTGTTTTGCCTGATGGGCGTGAGATTAACGTTTTAGGCGAAGGTCGCCTGATTAACCTTGCCGCGGCTGAGGGCCATCCCGCCTCGGTGATGGATATGAGTTTCGCCAACCAGGCGATGGGCGCCGAGTATATGCTTAAGCATGCTGGTGAACTTGAAAACCGTGTTTACGATGTGCCTGAAGAAATCGATCGCCAAATCGCTGCCCTGAAGCTTGAAGCGATGGGTGTTAAGATTGACGTTTTGACCGAAGAACAGATTAAGTACCTGAACTCCTGGGAGTCTGGTACCTAAAATCAAATTTTAGTTTAGTGAAATTCAATGCCCATGGTTTTGTTATCATGGGCATTTTATTTTAAAAGATATTGCTTGAAATTTAAAAGAAAAACGCGGGTGGTAGGATAGAGCCCGCGTTTTTCATAGAAAGGAGGTCAAAATGAACCTTCAAAACTAAATATTTTATTCATCGCTTTCAATATCACTCTCATCAGGGTCAAAGGCACCAGTTGTCATATCTTCTTCAGCCAGGCTACGCACGGTCATTTCGATTTCTTTCATGATATCGGGGTTTTGCATCAGGAAAGTTTTAGAGGCTTCGCGTCCCTGACCGAGGCGTTGTTCTTTGTAAGAATAGAACGAACCCCGTTTGTCGATGACTTCCATGCTGGTTGCCAAATCAAGGATATCTCCGGCTTTGGAAATGCCTTCGTTGTACATAATATCGAATTCAGCAGCGCGGAAAGGCGCGGAGACTTTGTTTTTCACCACGCGCACGCGCACACGGTTACCCACGATTTCAGCGCCGACCTTAATCGACTGCACACGGCGCACATCCAGGCGGATGGAAGCGTAGAACTTGAGCGCCATACCACCAGTGGTTGTTTCGGGGTTGCCGAACATCACGCCGATTTTCTGGCGTAACTGGTTGGTAAAGATGAGCGCGGTTTTGGTCTGGCTAATCGCGCCACCCAACTTGCGCAAAGCCTGGGACATCAGGCGGGCTTGTACTCCCATGGTGGGGTCGCCCATGTCGCCCTCGATTTCGGAGCGCGGGACCAATGCGGCGACAGAGTCGATGACGACCAAATCCACCGCGCCAGAACGTACCAGGGTTTCGGCGATTTCAAGCGCCTGCTCGCCGGTATCGGGTTGGGAGATGAGCAATTCATCAATATTGACACCACATTTGGCTGCATAAACCGGGTCAAGGGCATGTTCCATGTCGATATAAGCTGCTACACCGCCCTGGGCTTGACACTCTGCAACGATATGCTGGCATAGGGTGGTCTTACCGGAGGATTCAGGGCCGAAAATTTCGGTAATGCGTGCCTTGGGGATGCCCCCAACACCAAGGGCAAGGTCAAGTGACAGCGAGCCGGTAGGGATGGCTTCAACCTTCATTTGATGGGCTTCGCCAAGGCGCATAATACTACCTTCGCCGTAACGTTTGACGATGTCATGCAGGGCGCGATCGAGGACGGCTTTTTTGGCTTCCTCCATACCGTCAGTGCTTTTAGATTTGGGTGTCGCTTTTTTTGCCATGGGCACTCTCCGTGTCTAAGACTGTTTTGTTAATATTAGCACAAATGTTCGCATTGTCAAGAAGCTGCTATCGAATCTTGCGACATTCGAGATAGAAGCGTTTATCATGCGCGTGGTTCATCGAGAAGGTCTTGCGGGGCAAGGCACCATCCAGGATGATAGATTTAAAGAGCGTGAATTTGGTAATTGAGGGGAGGTAAATGCCCAGATTACCGGGTTGCTGGCTCAGTTCGCAGGTGATTTCATCACCATGGACATAGTCGATTTGTGTTTCCGGATGGGCTTTCAACCAAGGATCGAGATATTCTTGTACATTGCCAACGGGAAGGTTGTGAACAGGTTGGGTGAGCTCGGCAATGGTAAAGCCATCAGCGTCGATCAGTCCAAAGCGTTGATGGGGTGCGACGTCTTTGGTTACTTCAGCCACGAGGGCATCCATTGTTTCAACTTGGGTGAGTTGAATATGTTCTCCAAAGTGCGCGATGAGGTCATTTTTGAGTTCACCAGCGTTAAAGAGAACGCGGTGAATGGCTTCAAACTGGAGCGAAACATCGTGGATGTTGACCAGTTCTACCAAAGCGTAGCGCGCGGGGTGGTCCATACCAACATCAGCTTTGACTTCTTCCCAAATCGCTTTGGCGGTTGCCAGACTGTGGTTGCCATCGCCCATCGCGAAGAGCATGGGTGGAGTGTTGGGAGGCAGATCATACTTTTTCGCGTAGCTTTCAGGTTCAATCAGTGCTGCCAGGGCTTCAATGACCGATTCGATTAACTCTGGTTTGTCAACAAAGTGGCCAGTGAGGTGTCCACTGCCTTCCATAAGTTCGAAGTCATAAGCGACGGGCAGTTCCTTCTTTTCGGCGAGAACGTTTTTGAAAACGGTCATCTCAGGGTCATCGAAAAGGACAAGGATATGGGGCGATTCGATTACGGCTTCGCGACGTACTGCCATACGTGGGGGCAAGCGGTCGAGTACAGTGCCTTCAGACGCGCGAATGAGCGTTTTTGAGCCGGGAGTGTAATCGTAAGTTTCAAGATCCAGGGCGGCAATCAAACCAGTTTGGATTTTGTCGCCAACGGTGCGCTCCACAAGCATAAAGCCCTTATAGGGTGTAAAGACGCCTTCGGCAACATAGTCGCGCATGGCTTGTTGCGATGCTTTGATGAGTTCAGGAGCTTCGGGGCTTTCGAGCCAGGCTTCGGGCAGGATGAGCTTGAAGGTGGAGGGGGCATCACCAACAGTTTCGCGAACGCGTTCCCAGTATTCTGGCTGGGAGGTGAACTGGTCACACGCGATGACCGACCATTTGTGCATGTCGATACTTGGATTGGGGAGGAG
>JAAZIH010000257.1 GCA_012800995.1 Chloroflexota bacterium | reverse complement strand
GACTGATGATACAATATTACTCGGTTCATATTAAGTCCAAGTGGCAAATGACTAATAAATTTTTAATCGCAAGGAGATTGCATGACTAAAAAAGACCCCCGTTTAGAAAAATTGCAAGGCTTACGCGAAGCCGCGCAACTCGGTGGTGGTCAATCCCGTATCGACCGCCAACACGAAAAAGGCAGCTTAACCGCTCGTGAGCGCATCAACCTTTTACTCGACGAAGGTAGCTTTAGAGAAATTGGCGCGCTTATCAGCCACCGTGGCCATGTCAAAGATGAGCCATTTGGCGATGGTGTCGTCTGCGGTTACGGCACTGTTGACGGACGCACAGTTTACGTTTATGCTCAAGACTTTACCATTCAAGGTGGTTCATTGGGCGAAATGCACGCCGAGAAAATCTGTCGTGTGATGGACCTTGCCGCCAAAACTGGCTCACCCATCATTGGCATGATCGACTCCGGCGGCGCGCGCATCCAGGAAGGCGTTTACTCCCTGGGTGGTTACGCCAAAGTCTTTAGACGCAACGCCATTTACTCCGGTGTTATTCCCCAAATCAGCCTTATTATGGGCCCATGCGCGGGTGGCGCGTCTTATTCCCCAGCAGTAACAGATCTCATCGTCATGGTGCGTGGCAAGTCCTACATGTTCCTTACCGGCCCAGCCGTCATCAAAACAGTAACTGGCGAAGAAGTCGACTCTGAGTCCCTTGGTGGCGCGGATGTTCATCTGAGCCGCAGTGGCAACGCCCATCTGGTCGGAAACAGCGACGAAGAAGCCATCGCCATCGCGCGTCGGGCTCTTTCGTACCTGCCTTCCAACAATGTTGATATGGCTCCCATCGGCGACCAATCTGATGACATTTATCGCCGTGCTGAAGCCTTAAACGACCTCGTTCCCATGGATCCCAGTATTCCCTACAGTATGTACGACGCGATTGAACAAATTGTTGACGCGGGTTCGTTCCTTGAACTGCAAAAAGGCTTCGCTGGCAATGCCATTGTTGGTTTCGCGCGCCTGGGTGGGCAACCGGTTGCTATCGTCTCGCAAGAACCAGCCGACCGCGCCGGGCTGATGGACGTGGATTCATCAGATAAAATTGCGCGCATGGTCAATCTTGCTGACTCGTTCAATTTACCCATCATCACTTTTGTTGACTCACCAGGCTTTCTGCCAGGAACTGACCAGGAATATCGTGGTGTCATTCGCCACGGCGCTAAGGTGCTCTACACCTACGCCAATGCGACAGTTCCTCTGATCAGTGTCGTGACCCGCAAGGCTTATGGTGGCGCTTATGTGGTGCTTAGCTCCAAGTATATGGGTACGGATATTTGCTATGCCTGGCCAAGTGCTGAAATCGCCGTTATGGGCGCCGAAGGTGCAGCCAATATTCTGTATGGTAAACAAATTCGTGAATCTGCAGATCCCGCCGCCAAACGCGCTGAGCTCACCGCTGAATACCACGAAGAATATCTCAATCCCTACGAAGCAGCCAAAGCTGGTTATATTGATGAAGTTATCGAACCTGCTGAAACCCGCCGTAAACTGATTGAAGCCTTACATGCCCTGCGTAACAAAGTTGACAATACCCCGCCACGAAAACATGGCAATATGCCAGTCTAAGGAGGCACAATGATAGAAACATTTAAGCAAGGTTTAATCATCACCGGTATTGGCATGGGCTTGGTCTTTGCCATGATTTTCCTCTTGTGGGGCATCATGGCTCTGCTCGTCTGGATTACCAACCCACGTGAGGAAAAAGCTGAGGAGACCGAGGTTATTGAAGAAACTGCTGTTGATCCAGCTCTTTTAGACATACCAGCATCCACCATCGATGATGAAGATGAACTGCAACGCTTAGCCGCGGCAATTGCCGTTGCCTACGCGCTAAAACGCCCCCGCCCACAGAGTTTTGCCACAGCCCCTCAGCTTGAACAAAGCTCTATGTGGCTTAGCACGGGTCGCGCCCAACAATTGCTATCAAGAAACAGAGGACGTAACTAATGAAAATTAAGGTTGAAATTCAAGAAAAAATCTACGAAGTCACCATTCAGGATATTCACGCACGACCGGTCATCGCTGAAGTTGACGGTGT
>JAAZIH010000256.1 GCA_012800995.1 Chloroflexota bacterium | reverse complement strand
GAATGGATGGCACGTATTGGAGAAGATAGTCACGCGAATATAAGTGAACTAAGTTTCGGTTTGCATACTGGAACGCATATTGATGTGCCTAAGCATTTTGTTGATGATGGCTGGGATATGGATAACCTGGATCTAAATGTGCTCATGGGGCGTGTTGAGGTGATTGAAGTTCCCGAAAATGCCGATTTGATTACCCGCGACTTGCTTGAAAGAATGAATATTGAGTGTTTTGAGCGTGTATTGTTTAAAACACGCAATAGCCAATTATGGGTTAATAATGGCAAAGAATTCCAGGAAAATTTTGTTGCGCTGGGTGCTTGTGGAGCAGATTATTTGGTTTCGAAGGGGTGTCGCTTGGTTGGCATTGATTATCTGTCTATCGCGCCGTATAGTGATCCCCAAACCACACACGTACAATTATTGGAGGCGGGTGTGGTTATTCTTGAAGGTCTGGACTTATCTAAAGTACAACCTGGGGCATATGAACTCATTTGTCTGCCATTGAAGTTAGCTGGTCGGGAAGGCGCGCCTGCGCGGGCGATATTGCGCGACTTAGATACGGATTAATGCGCATAGCCACAAAGTGGTCAGATAAATTGGGTTTTACAGGGCTTGAAAATAAAAAATTGCTATCTATAGCCATTTTAATTTTCTGTAGATTTCGACTAATATCAAAAATGAAAGAAGGGCACTCAAAATAATACAATATTGCGCGTAGCCACAAAATATGTAGAGTTTTCCACGCTTACTTTTTTTATATCGACTAAAAATAAATTCAAAAGCCAGTATATTGTTATTCTTCGATTAGTGGCATTGTCAGAAGATGAAATGCAAGCGTTTCGATATCGCGGGCTTTTTTACCATCAGTGCCCAAATCGTCGATAATTTTATCCAATTTCCTGGTAATTTTTGGATCATCCTGAAGTAAAAGCAGGGAGGCCTCTTCACCTGAAAAAAGGTCTTCGATACCCAATTTATCATAGAGCTCACTCACCATGCTATAACTCCATTGGTCTGATATTTTCAGTTCATCTGCTAAATCGCGTCTACCTACAGAGTAAATGATAGCCAAGCGAGCGATTTCTTTTTGTCGGTCGGTTATGCCTACTTGCACCCTTTTTTTGAGGATTATTTTCTCTTTTGACAGATCCAATGCTAATTCAAATGCGAGATTGGATGTACTGGGTGTGAAAACAATCTTATCTTCTGCTGCAAAAGTAATCGCCCAACCCAGGGAATTCCCAATCTCGTCTTTTATGAGATAGCCAGCTAATAATTCTGGTTTGATGCGTGTTAAAAATCGTGATTCAAGTCTTGAGCTAATCCCAAAAATCTTTATTGGTTTTTTAGTATGGTCTTGATTGTTCAAAGTAGATAAAAGTGATGGGTTAGATCTAAGCGTATCCAAATCGACTATAAGGAAATCACAGCGTTGCTTATTTTGCGAAATCAAAGTAAAAGGATCTGCCTGGCAGTTCATTTCTGCAACTAAGCGCGTACGCCAGTCTCTAACGACCAATAGTGACATCCAATTTCTGGCAAATATGTCATCACTCATGATGGAAACAAGAATATCCTTAGGCATAATTTCTCCAATTAGTTGATATGTGAATTATAATTGCTGAAGAATAGAAATGGAGAACTTTTTATGATTCAAAGAATTGCAGTATTAACAAGCGGTGGCGATGCGCCTGGCATGAACGCCGCAATTCGCTCTGTAACAAGATCCGCGGTTGATAAGGGGTGGAAAGTCTACGGTGTCCGAAATGGTTTTCATGGATTAATAAATGGTATTTTTGAACCATTGGGTACTCGTGAAGTGGGCGGTATTCTACAGCGCGGTGGCACCATGTTAGGATCAGCACGTAGTGAAGAATTCAAAACGATTGAAGGTCGCGAACTTGCATTACGCAATCTGAACCAACGGGGTGTAGATGCCTTGGTTGTGATTGGTGGGAATGGTTCCCAGGCAGGCGCGAACGCACTTTACAAAATGGGTTTCCCTGTAGTTGGCGTTGCCTCAACAATTGATAACGACTTGGTTGGTTCGGATATAACCATAGGTGTAGATACAGCGCTTAATATTGCATTAGAAGCAATTGACCGTCTAAAAGTCACCGCATCATCTCACCAACGCGCTTTTATCGTTGAGGTAATGGGTAGAAACTGTGGCTATATTGCCTTAATGTCTGGAATAGCCGGCGGTGCTGAAGCTATCACCTTGCCTGAAGTTCAAACTGATCCTGAGCTTTTGGCAGAAGAATTGCACAAAGCTTATGAGCAAGGCAAAGCGCATGCAATCATTGTCGCAGCTGAAGGTGCTGAATATAATGCCAGAAAATTAACGGAATATTTTGCAGAAAACCGTGAACGATTAGGTTTTAGTATTCGTACAACCACGCTTGGACATGTGCAACGTGGTGGGGCGCCGGGAGCGTATGACCGTATTCTGGCGAGCAAACTGGGCAAAGGAGCTATTGATGCCATTGACCGTGGTGAGTTTGGTGTGTTGGTTGGAAAAAATGGTAACAATATCATCACCACACCTTACGAGATGATTGAAGGGAAGACTAAAACCCTGGATCCGAAAGTCATTGAATTGGCTCAAATTCTCGATTAAAAAGCATCTAATTGAAAATAAAAGCTCAGGATAACTGAGCTTTTTGCTTTAAACTGGCTTCAATGAATGCGTTGAGCTCACCATCTAAAACAGACTGGGTGTTGCCTGTCTCGTAATCCGTGCGGTGGTCTTTGACCATTTGGTAGGGGTGCAATACATAAGAACGGATTTGGTTACCCCATTCCATTTTTTTGAATTCGCCTTTGAGCTCAGAAACCGTATCCGCGCGTTCTTCTTCTTGTATGCGGAACAAACGGGACCGCAATACTTTTAATGCGCTTTCACGGTTTTGGGTTTGCGAGCGTTCGTTTTGGCAAGTTACCACAAGCCCTGTTTCATGATGAATAATTCGTACTGCAGTCATATTTTTTTGGACGTTTTGGCCACCCGCGCCGGAACTCTTGTAGACTTCTACGGTAATATCTTCTGGTTTGATAATAATTTCAGAATTATCTTCAATCTCTGGTAAGACCTCAACCAGCGCGAATGAAGTATGGCGGCGATGGGCTGAGTCAAATGGCGACAGGCGCACCAAACGATGCACACCAATTTCGCGGCTCAAATATCCATAGGCAAATCGTCCTTCAACGGAGATAGTTACGGACTTAACGCCATACTCTTCGCCTGGACTGCGGTCCAGGATTTCGGTTTTGAATCCCTGGTTCTCAGCCCAGCGCAAGTACATGCGCTCAAGCATTCCTGCCCAGTCTTGTGAGTCAGTTCCTCCCGCGCCGGCGTGAATGGTGAGCAGGGCGTTGCCTTCATCGTACTCGCCTGAAAGCAATAGGTTAATTTCTTTTTGCTCGAGCTCTTTTTCGATTTTGTCAAGTTGCAGGCTAATTTCTACAGTCAGGCTGCCATCATCTAACTCAAATAAATCGGCAAGGCTGCTAATTTCATTCTCGATGTTTTGCCATGTGTTTATATCGCGCTCGAGGTCCGCGATTTTTTTCATTAATGATTGGGCAAAATTGGGATTATCCCAAAGATCAGAGGCTAAGGCTTCTTTTTGAAGTTTTGTTAACTCATTTTTTTTAGCTGAGAGGTCAAAGATGCTCCTGAAGGGCATTAAATTGGGTTTCTAATCTATCAAGTCGTTCGTATAGGTCAGACATGGCTTACTCCGTAGCATCATTGGCGAAGATACCTTC
>JAAZIH010000051.1 GCA_012800995.1 Chloroflexota bacterium | reverse complement strand
TTGGCTTCATCTTCTGGTTCAAAAATAAGCAAATAAGTGCCTGCGAACTCATCCCAATCAGATTGCAAACGTTCGTAATTGACCCAAATATAACCGTTGAATGTGTCTGGGATATGCACAGCACCACGTTCGTCATCGTATGCGTCAATGACGCCATAATGTCCCATCCAGCCACCTTCGCGCTGAGAATCGCGGTTGATGTAACCCCGCTCAATTAAGACAGGAAAACCAGCCGCAACAAATTTTTTCAGCAATTCCAAATCGCCACCATAGCGTATCAGCGCGTTGAGCTCAGTATGATTTTGGATGTAATACAACATTTCATGCGGTGTTACATTGAGATCCGCCAAAGTGGGTTTGATGACCTTTTCAATGTCAATCGGCTCACCCTCCCAGCCCCAATAGCGTAGTGCCAGGGCGAGGTTGGTCGGACCACAAGAATTGAAACGCTGATACTCTTGCACGATACCTTCCAGGCTGACCTGGGCGGGAATCACGGTTGGTGTGGGGGGCGCGCTTGGCACCACCGGAATGAGCGTTTCAGTTGCCTGGGCTGGTTCTGCTGTGGCGGTGGGTTCCGGGCTTGGCGTTGCTGTGGGTGCCATGGCAGTGAGTGTGGCAATAACGCCGGCATCCATGGTTGTGTTCACCGATGGGTCAAAAGTTGTCTTAGACGGGGGCTTAAAGAAGTAGACAATGCGCGCTTTGTAGATGGTTATATACGGGTAGACTTTGCGTTTAATTGCGGGCACCTGATAAAGCGCAATGCCAACGATCACCAACACAACGATTATTGACAAAATGATGAGCGTAATCCTTCCGCCCTTGCTTATTTTTTTTCGGGGTTTCTCTTTTTCTTCCATACAGCAACGATTATATCCCAGTCAACCTTTTCTCGCATTGTGCGAATGTCACATTTTATAAGCAAATTGTATTTTACACACTATTAGCGTTTCATCATAAATCAAAGCTTTGCTGTTCAAGTAAGCCAAAAATATGGTACTATAGAGCCTTGTAAAAGGAGTTTAGAAAGATATGCCTTTATATGCCTATAAATGCGATGCCTGTGGACATGAGTTTGATAAATTTCAACATTTTGTTGATGATCCGCTCACCGTTTGTCCTGTTTGTATGGAAGAAACCTTGCGTAAGGTCTTTTCTCCGGTAGGGATTGTATTTAAAGGCAAAGGTTTTTACGCGACCGATCATCGTTCACCGAGTGGCACAAGCTCAAGTAATTCCAGTAAATCAAACAGCAATTCTTCCAGTAATGCTTCAAGCGATCCCGCGCCGGTGAGTTCAGGTACGAGTTCTGAAAATTCAAGCGCAAAATCAGACTAAAACACTAAAAAACCAGCACTTTTTCGCATCATTAAACAGGCATGCCTGCTGTATCAAAATTGCTTTAATATAGAAATGTAAATAAAACTTTAAATACTGACTGGATTTAACGCAAATTGTAAAATATAGTTTACAATCATCTGGACTACATAGAAGGTGCAGACATTGGAAACTCTACAATCGCTTTTATCTAATCCCGCCCTCATCATTACAACCATCCTTACCATAGGTGTCATATTAGTTAACGGTTGGACCGACGCTCCCAACGCTATTGCTACCGCTATTGGCACGCGCGCCATGAAACCGCGTAACGCGATTATTATGGCTGCTGTGTTCAATTTTCTGGGCGTATTTGTGATGACCATGATTAACACCAACGTGGTGGTTACCATATCCAACATGGTCGACTTTGGCGGTGACCCGCATGCCGCGTCTGTTGCCTTGATGGGTGCCTTGGCTTCCATTGTCATTTGGGCGACGGCTGCCTGGTATTTTGGCATCCCCACCAGCGAAAGTCACGCGCTTATTGCTGGTTTAACTGGTTCCGCGGTTGCTTTTCAGGGTAGTTTTGCTGGTGTCAATGGTGCTGAATGGATAAAGGTCATCGCTGGCTTGCTGATTTCTACCGTGATGGGTTTTGCCCTGGGATGGGGCATTAGCAAACTTATTGAAGCGCTCTTTAAGAATGTTGATCGCCGCAAAACAACAGGCTTCTTCCGTAATTTACAAATTAGTGGCGCGGCATCAATGGCTTTCATGCATGGCGCGCAAGATGGGCAAAAGTTCATGGGTGTGTTTTTGATTGGAGTTTACCTGAGTCAGGGTAAAGCCGTCCCGCCCTCGTTCACAATTCCTTTTTGGATGATAATCGTTACTTCTATCATCATGGCAGTGGGCACCTCGATTGGCGGACAACGCATCATCAAAGCGGTTGGGCTGGATATGGTCAAATTAGAAACTTACCAGGGCGCCAGTGCTGATATTGCCGCTTCAATCTCCCTCTTGTTTGCTTCCTTGTTTAAAGGCATGCCAGTTTCCACCACACACACTAAAACAACCGCCATCATGGGCGTTGGCGCATCAAGGCGTGTTCGGTCGGTGAATTGGGCGATTGTTAAAGAAATGGTTTTAGCCTGGGTGCTTACATTCCCTGGCTGTGGCTTATTGGGCTATTTAGTTACAAAGTTACTCATGCTTATCTTAGTTTAGTGCAAAGGAATTACATGGCAAAAAAAGACAACAATTACTTCAAGATGTTTATTGATATAGCTGCAGACGCAATTACTGCTGCAACGCACCTAAAAGAAACAATTAACCATTACGACCCTGAAAAAATTCATGAGCAAATGCTTGCGATGCACGAAGTTGAACACGCTGCGGATATCAAAAAGCATGAGATGATGGAAAAGCTGATAGCAGAGTTCATCACACCGATTGAACGTGAAGATATCATCACTTTGTCCTGGGCGCTGGACGACGTGTTGGACTATATTGAGGAAATCTATCAGATTCTGTTTATGCACAATGTAAGAAGCATGCGCGAAGAAGCGCTTGTTTTTGGGGAATTAATTTATCAAAGTGCAGTTGCTCTAAAAACGTGCTTTGATGAGTTTGAAAACTTCAAGCGCTCAAAGATTTTATCTAAACATCTCATTAAAGTGAACTCAATTGAAGAGAAGGCTGACAAACTTTATATTGAAGCTGTGCGTCGATTACATCTTGACGAGTTAGATCCATCAAAAATTCATACCTGGTCGGTTCTCTTCCTGCAACTTGAACGCACCATTGACCGCATCGAGCAGGTAGCTGATACGATTGAATTAGTCAAAATGAAGAATTCCTAAACTTATCTTTGTTTTGTCAAGGCCCTCTGTGATTAGAGGGTCTTTTTAATGCAGCAGATCCTCATGAAAGTGGTGCGTGTTATATTTTATAGACCGCAGAAAAATGGGCAAATAATTGACGCAAGCTCTTCTCCATGATATTATTTTGTTCACCTTGCCCCCATCGTCTAGCGGCCTAGGACGTGGCCCTCTCAAGGCCAAAACCGGGATTCGAATTCCCGTGGGGGCACCATGTTCAA
>JAAZIH010000050.1 GCA_012800995.1 Chloroflexota bacterium | reverse complement strand
GAAGAAAACGAAGCTGTGGTAAATGCTTTACTCGAAATGTATCCACATGCGGTTACTGTTGCCAAAATAGACGGTCAGAATCCCAGAAGTGAAGGACTCACCCACTTTGAAGGACAGGACTACAACACAGAATTGCGTAAATCTTTACGCGTTTGGCCTCATCTATACGCAACGAATGGCTTTTTCGCAGCTAAGCTCTTAAAAACGGGGCGTGTTGAAACTAACGACCTGCAAATTCCCCAACGCGCTTTTGCCCAAACCGGTTTGACCCCTCTCAAGCACAAAGAACAAAATAGCGTTCTTGAGCAAATCCAAAACTGCTGTGGCATTGAACCTCAAATCTTTGAAGCCTTCGAAATCCACCAAAGAGAAAATCAGCTTTTCCTCGTTCCCATGGCTTATTTACAACATTTCCAAACCCTGCCCTACAACACGCTTGGTTTAGTTCTCGGAAAAATGATTAAAAACACACTTGAGCCCAGTTTTGAATTTGTGATGCGTTATGGTTCATATTTCAGACGCAATACATGGCTTATTCCATCTGATTATCAGAAGACCTGGCTTCAAGGTCATGATTTGCGCGGACTAAACCTTCCGCCCAATTGCTCCCCAGGCATTATCGCGGTAAAAAACGAAAATAACGTTCTGATTGGCGCAGGAAAATGGAGCGCACAACGTTTGCGCAACCTTCTGCCACATCGTTATCTTTTTTAGAAAAATTATTGAATGATTTTTAAAGCGTCTCACATAGATGGCGTACAACCGCAGTAGCAACGACGCAAGCTGTTTCCATCCGCAAAAGGGAATCGCCCAAAGAAACCTGTTGAAAGCCATATTCTTCAGCTTGGTCCACTTCTTCGCGACTAAAACCGCCTTCTGGGCCAATTAAGACACAAATTTCAGCAGGCATCTGTCCACTTGGAAGACAAAGCATCTCAACATTCAAGCGCTCAACTGTCGCTGTCCCTTCCCAAGGGATAAGCTTTACCGTATTTGACTTTTCAGCAACCAAAGCCTCATAGCTAAGCACAGGCATGATGACCGGCATAATTGAGCGCATGCTCTGCTCTGCGGCTTCCTTGGCAATAGTCATATAGCGCTCGCGCTTGTTTTCAAAACTTTCTGCGTCCTGCACTAAACTCCGACTGGAGATAAAGGGCTGGAATACTGTTACACCAATCTCGGTGCATTTCTGTATAATCCACTCTATTTTTTCTTTTTTGCTTAAACTGAAACACAAACGTAGCCCAACTTGTGGCTCTGCCCGGCCTGGCTCTTTGTCAACAATGATGCCTTGGATGGGTTGTCCGCGTTTCACCTGGAGTTCTACGAGATAGGTCATTCCAGTGTTATCAAGGACAACAACTGCGTCTGAACTCTCAAGCCGCAAAACCTTTCGGATTTGTTTCTCAATGTCTTCAGGAAAAGAGACATCATTTCCGTTAATGTATTTTGGGTCAATGAAGAAGCGTTGCATAACCATATGCCAATTGTAGCTTAAAATATAAAAAATATTGCAACCATTTTTAAGTTCTTGTAGTATAACAAGGTTCGGAGTTATTTATGAAGAAGACAGAAACCCATCAATCCTTTAAACACCTTGACCTTATATCAATCATTTTCGTGATTGTTTTAGTATTGAGCAATTTTGCTTCTTCTGCGAAACTGATTGATTGGGGCTTTGCCATTGGCAATGTCCCAATGGTTTTTGACGCTGGTACAGTCTTTTTCCCAATTGCTTACGTGGTCGGCGATAT
>JAAZIH010000049.1 GCA_012800995.1 Chloroflexota bacterium | reverse complement strand
TACAAGCGCGATTGCCATTAGGATTGAAAAGAACTTTTTCATATGAGTTAACTCCTTTTGTAGTTTTATGCCCCAAGTATAGATGTCAAATACTTCTTTTTCAATAATACATCGGTGTTATTTCTTGAAACCCCACTTTTTCCAACTAATCCTTTAGTATTATTTCTGATTTTCAATGAGAAAAAAACGCCGTGGTGATCGTCCACGGCGTTTTTGTCACAAAACTTCCGCTAAAGTTTGTACTCTGCGCCACGGCGCATAGCTTCAATATTTAGGTGAACAAATTTTTTGAGTTTTTCGCCAGTGTTTACTTCCAGCGATTTCTCAATCGCGCCTTCGGGCAATATCTGCAAGTTGGCTTCAAGCGCGCCCAAAAGCACCATATTCGCTGCGCGTTCGTTTCCGATCTCGCGCGCGATGGTGTTGGCAGGCACCATCACAATATTGATGTCCGCACGATCGGGAACTCTGTTTACAAGATCTTCGTTAACAATCAACCAACCGCCGCTCTTGACCATTGGCTCGTATTTGTCCAGTGAGGGCAAGTTCATCGCGATAACAGCCGTCGGATGAAGTGAAGTTGGCGAGCCGATTTCATCATCAGAAATCACAACCGTACAGTTGGCTGTACCGCCACGCATTTCGGGTCCGTAAGAGGGCAGCCAGGTTACATGTCTGCCTTCGTCCATGCCACCATATGCCAATACCTGACCAGCATACAATGTGCCTTGACCACCAAATCCAGCAATGATTACTTCATATTGCATCTTATCTGACCTCCTTCATAACGCGTTCGGCTTCTTCTGAAACCTTGAAATCACCTACTGGGTAATAGGGTAACATGTGATCTTTGAGCCATTCACGCGATTTTGGTGCGTTCAAACCCCAGTTTGTTGGGCAAATTGAAAGCAATTCAACCATCGAAAAACCCAGACCAGCCCGTTGAACTTCGAATGCTGTACGGATAGCTCTTTTGGCATTGCGAATGCTGCGTGCATCGTGCAAGCTGCGTCGCACAACAAAACTGGCGCCATCAAGCGTTGCCAGCATTTCAGCGGTTCGGATGGGATAACCCTGGGTTTCCACATCGCGACCTAAAGGTGATGAGCTTGTCTTTTGTCCGGGCAGAGTTGTGGGCGCCATCTGGCCACCAGTCATACCATAGTTGGTGTTGTTGATGAAGAAAATTGAAATCTGCTCACCACGTGCGGCAGCTGCCACGGTTTCGCCCATACCCATCGAAGCTAGGTCGCCATCACCCTGATAAGTAAAGACCAGACGGTCAGGCAAAGTGCGCTTTATGCCTGTTGCCATCGCGGGTGCGCGTCCGTGAGCAGCTTCGACAAAGTCAAAATCGAAATAGTTATAAGCAAACACCGAGCAACCAACTGGTGCCACACCAATAGTATTGCGCAATTCGCCCATTTCTTCAAGTACTTCGGCAATCAAACGATGTGCCACACCATGAGTACAACCAGGACAATAGTGTGTTGTAATGTCAGTTAGACCAATCGGGCGTTTGTAAACAACTTTTACATCTGTATCAGTCATCTTATGCTCCTTTTCCTATTGTTTTACGCATGTATTCAAGCCACTTGGCACGACCATCCAACTCGGGTCCAGCATCGCTTTCAATCATTCTGTCGATAGCTTGGCTGATCTCATCGGGATATGGCACAGTGCCACCCATGCGCCCATAAAAGTGTACTGGAGCACGTCTCGCTACAACGGAAACAACATCCTCTAACATTTGACCATTGTTCATTTCGACAACTAAAAAGCTTTTGGCACGCTCAGCGAGTTTGTTAAGAATCTCTTTGGGATAAGGTGAAAGGCTCACTGGGCGTAACAAACCGATTTTGACACCTTTTTCGCGAGCCTCACGCACAGCAGTAAGCGCGATACGTCCACAGGTGCCAAAACCGACCACGACGTATTCAGCGTCATCCAGGAAATACCCCTCGTAGCGGACTTCGTTACGCGTAATTTCTTCCCATTTGCTCATCTGGTGAATATTCAGTCGTTCTTGTGCGGGCGCGTCAATATTGATAGAGCTCAAGAAGCGTTTTTCGCGTCCTTCTTTAGGCGCGACAGCGTAATCAGGCGATTCCATGTTGACTGGTTTGAAGGGCGGCAACACTGCGGGCTCCATCATTTGGCCCAGGAAACCATCCATCAAAATAACTGCCACAGTGCGGTATTTTTCTGCCAAATCAAAAGCTTCGGCAGTCAAATCAATCGCTTCTTGCACTGAAGCGGGCGCTAAGACGATGAGATGATATTCGCCGTGACCGCCACCGTGAACGACTTGCGTATAATCCGCCTGACTGGGCGAAATATTACCCAAGCCGGGTCCACCACGCATAACGTCAACCAATACCGCGGGAACTTCAGTACCATAAATATATGAAATTCCTTCTGTCATCAGGCTAACACCAGGACTTGAGCTTGAACTCATTGTGCGCAAACCAGTACAAGCAGCGCCGTAAACCATGTTGATTGCGCCAAGTTCGCTTTCAGCTTGCACAAAAGCACGGCCAAGTTCGGGCATTCGCGCGGAAAGGTATTCTAAAAGTTCAGTTTGGGGTGTGATAGGATAGCCAAAGTAAGAAACCAATCCAGCTCTCACAGCAGCTTCAGCAACGGCTACGTTCCCCTTAATCATTTCTTTTGCCATGATTATCCTGCTCCTTTCTCCTCGTATCCGGGCGGTG
>JAAZIH010000255.1 GCA_012800995.1 Chloroflexota bacterium | reverse complement strand
TCGCCCAGGAAACCGGCGATTATGTCATTGAAGTTTCAGGCGGCAACTTCAAGAGCAACTATAATCTCTTTGTTAGCGTTCCGCAGGCGATAAGTTTTGAGCGGGGCACCTCCAGCCTCACCGCGCGTGCCACGGTTCCTGTTGAATATGGGCATGATTTCAGCTTTTGGGCTAATCAAGGTCAAAAAATGACCATTAGTCTCAGTCAAGCTGATAAATTTGTACTCGCCATCAAGCTTGCTGATGGAACGGTCATTCTTTCCGCCGACAGTAAAGCCAATAGTTTTGATGGCGTTCTGCCCAAAGCTGGAACTTACATCGTGACCATCCACAACATCAGCAATGAAACCGTCACGGTCGATTTTAACCTGTCTATCAAATAACTTACACTTGCCGATTTTGAATCAAACAACCCCGCGTAACGGGGTTGTTTTTATTATCACAAACCTTATTTTTTGTACTCACGCACGAATTGCCTTTGCAGATAGGTGTCCACGGCGCGGGGGATGTATTGACGGGTCCAGCCTACCGCCTCGTCGGGCTCCAAGCCCAAAAGGTCTTGCGCCATACAGGCAATAAAAATGCCTGTCCGCCCCAAACCAGCATGGCAATGCACAACAAGGTTCTTGCCTTCATTCAAAAGTTGAATGGCTTGGGCGATGGTGGCGTCCCAGTAGCCTTTTTCCGGCGCTGAAAAATCCGCGGTTGGCGCGTGGATAACTTCTATGTCCGCCTCCGCGTAACGTCTAAAAAGATCACCCCCGGTGTTGCGTTTTAGTTCATCTTCCGGGCTCAAAACCACCGCGACATTGATCCCAGCTTCTTGGTACTTGCCAAAAATCTCATCATCAGGATCAAACATCCAACTGCCTGGCGTGGGCGAGCGATAAAGCGCGCCGGGCAAATGGACTGGCAAAAGAGTCATCAAAGGCACGGGGCCAGATGCCAACTCATCTGGAAGCACGATTTTGCCACTTTCGTCCTTGCTCATCACATAGACTTTCTCCACCGCGCTCACCGGCAGACTGCCATAAATATGCGGGAAAGGCATCTCGCCACCCTCAAGATTCTCATAAACGATGGACTCTTTCACCATGTCTGCGTTTATGGCTAAGCAAATTAAGTTGGGCGTATCCAAAAAGAGTCTGTTTGCGATAAAGCGAAGCTGATAATTGTCGGAACAATGAATAAAGCCATCATCAGCGAAATTTTTGGGCAAATACACGCCGGTTTCCTGGGCGGCATCCCATTCGGCTTGAGTGGTATAGTGGAAAATCATAGCTTGAGCTCCTTAATGTACTGAATTTGTTTTATACCAAGATTCGCTAATAAAAGCCAATTTATCAAGCCCCAATTTAAGCACTTCAGTGTATAATAAGAGCGTTTTAGAAAAGGAGTGTTCTTGAAAGTAAAAGTTGTTCATGATCTGTGCATCGCTTGTGGTATTTGCGAAGGCGATTTGCCCGAAGTTTTTCATCTGAGCGATGAAGGTTTCGCTGAGCTTGTTATGGAGCCCGTTGAAGCTGATTATCACGACAGATTAAAACAAGTCATGGAAGACTGCCCAACTGGCGCGATTAGTATCGATGAAGCCAATGCTCCAGCAAGCACACCACAAGAAGTGGAAGATGAATCGGAAGCAACAACAGAGTCTCGCTGCAAGTCCTGCGAAACTGTTGATGAAGAAACAACCAATACAAAGCCCGAAAGGAATGTCAATATGAAAATTAAAGTCGTCGAAGATCTGTGCATCGGTTGTGGTATCTGCGAAGGTATCGCTCCTGAGGTTTTTAGCCTTGAAACCGAACCCTACGCTGTTGTTCTTTTGGATCCCATCCCCGAAGAATTCCATGCCGCCGTTCGCGAAGCAGCCGAAGCCTG
>JAAZIH010000254.1 GCA_012800995.1 Chloroflexota bacterium | reverse complement strand
TGCTTCGGGTGGAAAAGGCATGGCTTCCACGAAGACCTCAACATGGTGGATATCTCCAGCCATGGAATAAACGGTAAAAGAATAGGGCACATTAGCTGATGTATTGCTACTTTCAATCGGTTGATGGCGACGCATTCCCAGGACCGCGCCATTTTCATCATATGCCACGGCAACGATATTGAGAGTCATCAATACGGTGTTTTTATTTTTAAAAGTGATTACACCTTGCACCTTAGCCGCTTTGTTGTTGTAAACATAATCAACTATTTGCTCGATGGCTTCAGCTTCCAGGTAACGGGTTTCACCTTCGGCGTAAGGCAATTGAAAATCAAGCTCAGCCGATGCCGTAAGTGTCTCGCCCCATTCTGGCAAAAAGTAACTGGCAGCAGGCAAACTGCTGTGGGGCGGAACAACGTTGATTAAGGTGGTGGCGATGGTTTGAGTGGTTTTACCGGTTTCATCGCTTAGCGTCACCAAGAGAGAAACGTTTTCAAGCGCTTCATCACTGTCATTTTCGATCAGACTAAAGCAGTAAACGGCTTTGATGGCATCACGATAGCAATAGCTTTTATAGGCACTTACTTCTGGTGCAGAGCCTGTTGAAGTAAGCGCGCTTGGACTTGGCTCAGTTTCGCTATCCATGCCCGGTGTGGGCGTGATGGGAATGATTAATTCGGTTCCAATCGACATCGCGTTGGGAATGACCTGCGGATTGGCGGTTTTTAGGGCTTCAAGACTGACCCCAAAATAAAGCGCCACACTGAACATGTCATCATTTCTGCCCACTTTGAAGGTTACTGGTTCTGGTGTCGAGGTAGGTATAGTTGTAGGGCTTGGGCTGGCAGTATGGCTGGGGCTGGGCGCAAAAGTTGGTGTCGCGCTGGGCACACGTGTGGGCGTATGACTCGGCTCTGGTGGCAGGATGGCAGGTATGTTTGGCTTAGGCCCACAAGAACTTAAAAAGAGTGCTGCAATCAGAATAGAAAGCTTCAAATAATGACGCATCTTCATTTGCTTATTATACCCATTTCGTAAAAATCACATTTTTGGCGAGATAGAAAGTTCGTTAAATTAGCTGATTTAGATATCAGGTTTACGAGAGCAAGCCCGATTCGAAAAAGTAGCTGAGCGCACATCTAAGCTGACTCATACAATTCAATAATCACTAAGGTTGCCAATAGAGCATTTCATGAGCTTTTTAAAAATCAGCATTTTGAAATCTCAAAGAAAAAACAACCTCGTCGAAAGTGACGAGGCTGTTTGTCTTTAATTTATGTCTATTGCCAACGATGACTATTCTTTTATATAGATCATTGGGAAACAAACCGTGTAAACTGGTTCAAAACCTTCTTCAGGAATGTAAGTTACTTTGACGCTAACTGTCTTTTCATGGTAATCTTCGCCATCTCTTACAATGACAGTACCTTGGTTTACGCCAGGAGCGAGTTTGGCTCGGTCAAAAGTTACCACAAGCGTTGCTGGCACATTACCACTGGTAGCGCCTAATACAATCCAATCATGGCTGGCTTCAGCAGTCCAGGTTTGGGGAGTGTCACCAGTGATGCGAATCCCCGCGGTCGGACCGGGTGGGTCATCATAGCGTATGGTGTAAATAAGCGATACTGGTAAAACTTTAAAGACCGGCGGAGGTGGAATAACAAAAGTAATGTTCACCAGTCCAGCATGTTTCCGTGTACTGCCATTTTCTGACACAACAACCAGTCCCTTGTTTAGACCTTCAACCAATTTGGTTTTATCAAAGCTAACAGTAATGGTATCGCCATGAGCACCAGAGGCTGGATCAACTGTCATCCAATCTACATCTGATTCCGCTGTCCAGGTCTTGCCAGCGGTCATATTCACAGCAAATTCACCAGTGGGAAGTTCCGGATCACGCGCGCTGATGGTAAAGTTGTATTCTTCAGGGTCGATGTAGAACGGCAGTGGCGGTGTGACATCTCCAGGAGTGGCGATTACTGCTTGCGGTTGATCATACTTTCCAGTGGCTTTTGTATCTACTGTTTTATAGTCAACCAAGACAAT
>JAAZIH010000253.1 GCA_012800995.1 Chloroflexota bacterium | reverse complement strand
TTAGCGGGTTACAAGCCTTTTTGGCTTCGCATCAGGCAGAATATTACGTAGACGTTACGACATTAAGCGATTTTGTTTTGGAAAAAGACATCGAAAATATTGATTTTTTGAAAATCGATACTGAAGGCTATGACAAAATGGTTTTGAAAGGCGTACCTTGGGAAAACTTGCGCCCACGTCTTATCTTATGCGAATTTGAAGATAAGAAAACTTTACCTTTAGGCTATAGTTACCATGACCTGGCGAATTTTCTAACTGACAAAGGTTATCATATTATCGTATCGGAGTGGAAACCCATCAAACGCTATGGTGAAAAGCACGATTGGCGGGGTTTCTTTCACTATCCGCACGAGCTCAAATCTAACAAGGCATGGGGAAATCTCATCGCGGCTCGGGATAAATCAGATTATGAGGCTTTAATCCAATTTCTCAAAGTTTAAGTTTGTCTTTTATATTTAGATCACAAAAAAAGCGGTCGCTGAAGGAAGAGACCGCTTTTTGGTTTATCTACGAAATTTGCCTATTCTTCAAGGCTGCCTTTGCCCAATTTTTTACCAATGCGATCAAAAGCATCTAAGGCTTGTTCAAGATCATCTTGACTGTGTGCCGCGGAAATCATCACTCGAATACGGGCTTTGCCACGTGGCACAGTGGGGAAGCCTAAAGCGCCAGCAAAAATGCCTTCTTCAAGCAACTCACGGCTAAATTGTCGGGCTAATTGAACATCGCCCAACATCACGGGTGTAATGGGTGTTTGGGTTACACCAGTGTTGAAACCAAGCTTGCGCATTTCTTCCTGGAAGAAGCGCGCGTTTGACCATAATCGCTCAACCAGCTCACTTGATTCTTCGAGCAAATCCACAGCCGCGATACATGCCGCGACATCTGGAACGGTCACCGCGGAAGAGAACAAGAAGGGTCGTCCGCGTTGGCGCAGCCATTCAATGATGCGCGCGTTACCAGCCACAACACCACCAACAACGCCAAATGCCTTCGAGAAGGTACCAATTTCAACGTCCACTTTGCCATGTAGGCCAAAGTGATCTACGATACCACGGCCACCATTGCCCATAACACCTTCACCATGAGCATCATCTACAGCGGTCATCAGACCATATTTATCTGAAACTTCAACGAGTTTATCCAGTGGCGCATAATCGCCATCCATTGAGAACACGCCGTCTGTAATCATGAGCCCCTTATTATAGGTACCCTGAGCTTCTTTAACAACACGCTCAAAATCATCCACATCAGCATGCGCGAAACGATGAATTTTGGCACCCGAGAGACGAGATCCATCAATAATCGAGGCGTGATTGAGTTCATCTGAGAAGATCGCATCGCCTTTTCCAACTAATGCTGGAATAGTGGCACCATTGGCGGTGAAACCCGACTGAAAAGTAATGGCAGCTTCCACGCGTTTGAACTTAGCCATGCGTCGTTCAAGTTCAAGGTGTAAATCCATTGTGCCCGCAATAGATCGTACCGCGCTTGGGCCAAGACCATATTTGTCCATAGCATCTTTGGCTGCTTGCACCAAACGTGGATGATTAGCCAGACCAAGATAGTTATTGGCACTGAAGTTGAGCACTTTATTGCCATTGATCAGTACTTTAGCACCCTGGGGAGAATTCATGGTTGGAATAGTGTTATAAAAACCAGTTTCTTTTAGATTTGATATTTCTTCATCAATCCAAGTTAATTTATCAGTCATATACACCTCATTCTTAATGTTTAGTTGTTTGTGTTTTCATTATACCGCCGATTTATTGCCCTTCGGCTCAATTTGAGGTGTTTATAAAATTCGGATAATGATTAAAGAAATGTGTATTTGGTGCAATTATTTTCTGTCAATATATCTTGTTTCTACTATTTAGTGTTAAAATAAGACGAAAAGACTAAAGGAAATGAAAAGAAAAATTCGTAACTCTGGTTTGTTATTAGTCGTTCTGTTTTTTATATTCACTGCTCTCCTGTTCTCAAAATCTGAAATCAATGCTCAATCTGTAACCGTACCTGGCTTTAGCTGCTATCGAAGTCTGAACACCATTTATGCCCGAGCAGCTCAATTAGAAACGCAGTATCCTCAATTCGTGAGCATAATCGATATTGGCGACTCGTGGAGAAAGACTCACTTAGGAAATGACCAAGGATATGACCTTTTCGCTCTCAAAATAAAAAATAACACGATGCCAGAACCAAAGCCCAGTTTGATTCTTGTTAGTGGACTAAAAGCGAACGCCTTCGCACCGGTTGAAATAAACCTGCGTTTTGCCGAATTTCTATTAAGTGAGAGAGAAACTGACAACACCATCAATTATCTTCTCAATAACTTCAGTATTCACTTCATCTTTATTGCCAATCCTGATGGACGCGCGATAGCAGAAAGCTTAGCTGATGGCAATGGCAATCCTCTGGATATTACATGGACTAAAAACGCTAATCCAAGCGGATGCTCAAATGGCAACGGTGGCGTTTCATTGGAACGCAATTTTACTTATCAGTGGAATCATACGCCAACGGA
>JAAZIH010000048.1 GCA_012800995.1 Chloroflexota bacterium | reverse complement strand
CTCTATCATATCATGCAAGAGAAAAGACGGGAATGAAAAACAGGCGTATAATGCAAGATATGACAGTAATAAATTTTTCAAAAACATCGCGCAGGTTCATGCGCATTCTTTTTTCCCTATTAATGATTTTAGTGTTCTTCACTGCTTGCTCACAAGCAACTGATAATCCAACCGCGAATACAAAAGATTTAGCTGAAATTATCCCTTCAGAAACCGCAATGCCCACTGAAGTTGCTCAAACAACGACACCCAACATCCCGGAGATTGTCTCCACGCCAACTCAAGCGACATTCGAAGATTCCATCAGAACTGTTTATGTTTGTGTCCCTTCAAATCATCCATTGTCTCCTCGCCTACAAAGTGAAATAATGCGTATGATCAACCGTGAGCCAATGCCCAGCCTTGAGGAACCCTGTACGCTCATCAAAGCAGGTAACGATCATCCAGTCGGAGAAATGGTGTTGGCACTGGTGGCGCCTTTTCCTACAGTTCAGGACGAAGTTTCAGTGGAAGAATTGAAAGGGTTTTGGCAAGGTGGAGAATCTGAGAACTTCAATCGCCTCATTCTGTATCCTTACGTATTGGACGCACTCACATGGTTATGGGGTGAACCAGTTGGGAGTGTTGAGGTCTTTGACCGAATAACTTTTAAAACACCGGACGAAAAAGGTGAGTATTATCAATCGTTCATGAAAGAAGCCTGGACGAGTGAGCGAACCTGGGCAATTATCGCGTTTGAAGAGCTGAATCCACGTTGGAAAGTAATTGCCTTGGATGGTCAATCCCCTATTCATAAAAGTTTCGATTCTGAGCAATACGCACTCACCATTCCATTAACACTTTATAACGAGGATGCTACACGTTTACAAGATACTATCGAATATATGGCATCAACTCAATTTGAAGATTTGCTGCCTTTTAGCAATTATGATTCCGAAAAGTTGACAACAGTTATCCTCACAGGTGTCACTGCCATGGCAAGGGCTACCGCGGTGGGAATGGATGAACGCGGTATTTTGGTACCCGGTGAAGATTTGGCGGATGTGTTGAAAGAAGCGGATATTTTGCATATCAGCAACGAAGTGCCCTTTGCTGAAAATTGCCCCAAACAAAGTTCGGGTGGATATCTGGTCTTTTGTTCACCTGAGTCCTACATGGAGCTTCTGCGCTCAATTGGCACGGATGTGGTCGAGCTAACCGGCGACCACTTCCAGGATTATGGCTCAGAGGCGATGTTGTTTACGCTTGATCTTTATGCCAAAGAGGGCTGGCCAGTTTATGGCGGCGGCAAAGATATATTTGACGCGCGCGCGCCCATCAAATTAGAAGTCAATGGCAATAAAATCGCGTTTCTGGGTTGCAATGCCAAGTCGCCAAATTTCGCCCAAGCCAGTGAAACATCTACCGGCGCTTACCATTGCGATATGGATTATATGGAAGAAACTGTGCGTCAGCTGAGACATGAAGGCTATCTGCCCATTGTGACCTTCCAACATGAAGAGGTTTACACATGGTCGCCAAACGCGCAAATGATTCGCGATTTTGGACGTGTGCTTGAAGCTGGAGCAGTAATTGCCAGTGGCAGCCAGGCACACCAGCCGCATTATGCGGAATTTGTGCATGATGGTTTCGCGCACTATGGCTTGGGTAACTTGTTTTTCGACCAATATGGCGTGGCGCAATACACCGATTGGGGTTTTATAGACCGGCATGTTTTTTATTATGGACGCCATATTTCCACAGAGCTATTAACCATTCGTTTTTTGGATAAGGTGAAAGCCACTTGGGCGACGCCTGAGCAACGGGCGGAGATGCTGGAAATAATCTTTGATACTTCGCGTATGTGGTGGCCAGGAACAGAGCCCTGGCGCCAGGAGTGAGGAATATCACCCCAAATAGGGCATAAACTCACTTGGAACATTATCGCTATTTGAATGTGCAGCATGTATAATAATAGAAAAAAGGCGAAATTATGAGTTTGTTAAATACATTATTCGGTGAAGCGGCTATTCGTGCCTTACCCCCTCAGCAGAAAGCTGATGTAAAAAGCAAAATTGACAAACTGGTTCACATCGGGAAAACAGATGATTTCCTGTCGCTTGTTCCAGGTGGGCCTTTTAATTATCAGTGTCACCACAAAGAAGCCCGCCAAATTGGCGAAGAAATTAATCGAATAGGTGGTTTAGAGCTGATGACAGCCGTGCGCCAGACCATTAAACGCAGACTGAACGAAGTGCTTGCCGAGCATTTGGACCATGCCTGGAAAGACATTGGTGACTGGAAGCCATAATTTCTTCACGCTATTCGTTTATCCAAAACCGCGTTTCAGACTATTCTAAGGCAGGGATAGCCCTGCGATGATATAATCACGTATATAAAAACTCAAGAGAGGTTTACCATCTATGAAAAAATGCTGCAATAAAGAAATCATTACTTGTGATCAAGTGCCCCCCGCGATTGGGCCTTATTCTGTCGGTGTGAAAATTGGGCATCTGGCTTTCATTTCTGGACAACTCGGTTTTGACCCAGAAACCGGAGTTTTAGTTGAAGGTGGCGTTGAAGCACAAACTCACCAGGCGCTTAAAAATCTGAAGGCTATTCTTGAAAGTGCAGGTTCGAGTCTTGAGCAAGTTGTTAAGACCACGGTTTTCCTAATGGACATGAACGATTTTGCTAAGGTAAATGCGATTTATGCTGAATACTTTACAATAAATCCGCCTGCCCGTTCCGCTGTGCAAGTGGCAGCTCTGCCTAAAGGTGGTCTGGTTGAAATTGAGGCAATCGCGAACATGCCTCATCATAGCCAAGACGATTGTCAACACTAAAAAACATTTTGCTTTATAAGGAAATATGTCCAAAACTGTTTCGGTCGTCATTCCGTGTCTGAATGAAGAAAAAACGATTCAGCAGGTGCTTGACGCGCTTTATCGCCAAACATACCCAACCCATTTAATGGAAGTTGTTATCGCTGATGGTGGTTCCACGGATAAGACGCGTGAGGTCATCGCGAATTATCAAAGCACACATCCTGATCTCGAGCTCCACCTGGTGGAGAATCCCAAGCGCATTATCCCAGCTGGGGTCAACGCCGCGATTTTAGCTTCAACTGGCGAGATTGTTGTGCGCATGGACGCGCATTCCATTCCGCAATCGGATTATGTGGAACGGTGTGTCGCTGGATTAGAGGATGGTTTGGGTGATAATGTTGGTGGTAGATGGGATATTATGCCCTCTGATGAGAGCTGGATTGCCCGATCCATTGCCCTGGCAGCGGGGCATCCGATTGGTGTGGGCGACGCACAGTACCGACATAGCTCTACCGCCGCAGTGGTGGACACAGTGCCATACGGCTCGTTTTACAGGAGCCTATTGGATAAGGTGGGTTTGTTTGATGAAACCTTGATCGCCAACGAAGACTATGAGTTTAATACACGCATTCGTCAAGCCGGGGGCACAATTTGGTTTGACCCTCAAATCCGATGTCAGTATTTTGCCCGTCCGAATTTGAACAGATTAGCAAGGCAATACTGGACTTATGGTTTTTGGAAGTTACAAATGCTCAGACGATACCCCAGCACAATTCGTTGGCGTCAGTTCTTGCCACCGGCCTTTTTGCTTGGTTTACTTGTTTTGGCAATCATGAGCATTTTCTTCAGTCCAGCAATATACGTTTTGTTGGCTGTTATCGCCATGTATAGTTTGGTTCTGTTATTAGTGGGTGTGCAGCAGTGGCTTAACGAGAAGCAAATCGCCTATGTTTTAGGTGTGCCCCTTTCTATTGCCACGATGCATTTTTCGTGGGCAGCTGGTTTTTTAGTGGGTATATTCTCGCCGAAAGTAAAACCTGAGGAGTCTTAATATGGAAGGTAGACGACAGAGTAATCATTACGAGCGATTTAGGTTGAAAAACTCTGAGCAGCGCTTCATTCTGATATTAGGTGATATTTTGGCAGGGGTTATCGCCTTATTTCTGGCTTTATTTATTTGGGCTGAATTTGACCTGCTCGATTTTACCGCGGCTTTTTTCCGCGACCGGGTGGACACTTGGTTTTACTTTTTGCCTTTAATGTGGGTCGTTTTGCTCATTGATACCTATGATTTAGGAAAAGCCGGCAAATTCAAGTCAACCCTTAAAGGGGTCATCATCGCTTTGGTTGTTGCCGCCGCAGCTTATCTCATTGTTTACTTTTTGGTACCGCCTATGTCACTTCCGCGTGTCGGTGTGGCAACATTTATCATTTTCACCTCTATTTTGACGCTCGTTTGGCGTCTCATTTTCATTCGCATGTTTAAAGCGGCGAGTCAGCAAAGAAGAGTTTTAATCATTGGCGCGGGAAATGCAGGCACAGAATTAATCAAAGAAATCGAAAAAACTGATCCGAAGCCCTTTAATTTAATTGGTTTGATTGATGATGATCCGCTCAAACTCAACACACATGTTTTGGGCGTGCCGGTATTAGGGAATCACACGATGATGGAGCCGATTACCGAGCAAATGGGTGTTAGTGACTTTATTTTGGCAATTACTCACGAGTTGAATCCGGGTATGCTCCATACTATTTTGGATGCGCAAGAAGCAGGTGTTGAAATAACAACTATGCAGGATGCGTATGAAGCGATTACTGGTCGGGTTCCCATTGATCTTTTACAGCCCGATTGGGTTGTGCGCGCGTTTTTAGATCGCAAGCCGAACAGCGGTTTCTACCGTCTCTTTAAGCGTTTAATGGATCTCTTTTTGGCGATTATTGGTTTGGTCGGATTGCTCATTGTGTTTCCGTTCATTGCCTTGGGTCTTATCATTGAGGGTAACGTGCCCATCATCTTTAAACAGGAGCGCCTTGGACGAGGTGGAGTGCCTTACACCATCTACAAATTCCCGACCATGCGTAAACATTCAGACGATGAAAATTTCGCTTTGGTTACTGCCAAAAAAGATCCACGTATTACAAAGTTTGGGCGATTATTACGCAAAACCCATTTTGATGAGCTGCCCCAGATTATCAACGTCCTTAGAGGCGAAATGAGCTTTGTCGGGCCCAGACCAGAACGCGATGAATTGGTGCAGATCTTCCAAAAAGATGTTCCGTTTTACCGAACGCGCTTGTTGGTAAAACCCGGTATTACCGGTTGGGCACAGATTCATCAGGGTTATGCAGAAACGGTCGAAGAAACATCAATCAAATTACAGTACGACCTGTATTACATCTCACACGCTTCGATTTGGATGGACATTACTATCTTACTGCGTACGTTTGGCTCAGTATTAGGACTTAAGGGCAGATAGTAATGCCTTTTTCCACATCAAAAGACTTACATATTTTACAAACCGATAGCTGGGGAGCATTTAAAGCGCTTTACGGTTGGGAGCCCGTTCGCGTGCAGGGTGAGTCAGAGTCTATGCTCGTACTTTTCAAACGCTTGCCATTAGGACTGTCAATCGCTTATGCACCCAAAGTGAGTGTGGGTGAAGAATGGAAAACGCTTTTACCCAGAATCGAAGCTGAATGCAAAAAACGCAAGTCGGTTTTTTTGCAGATTGAACCTGACATCAACGAGCCATATGACATTATCGCGTTGGATAGACTGTTCCCCAATTACATAATTGACAATGACAACATTCAGCCCCGCGGAACTATTCTGATTAATATCAGTCAAACTGAAGATGCTATTCTGGCGGCGATGAAGCAGAAAACACGCTACAATATCCGTCTGGCAGAACGCAAGGGCATTAGGGTCGATCAGAGTAATGACCTTGAAGACTTCTATGAACAAACCCTGGTTACCAGTCAGCGGGATGGTTTTGCCGTTCACAGTTTCGCCTACTATCAGAACGTGTACGAACTTTTTGAGCCACAGGGACAGTGTGTATTGTTGAGGGCTTCGTATGAGGGACAATCGCTGGCATACTTAATGCTCTTTTTGCATGGTAAACGCGCCTGGTATTTTTATGGCGCGTCCAACGATGAGTTGCGTAACCTGATGCCAACCTATCTCTTGCAATGGGAAGCGATGCGCTATGCCAAAGCGCAGGGCGCTGTTATCTATGATATGTGGGGTATCCCGGACGCAGATGAAGAACAACTTGAAGCGCAATTCATGACGCGCTCGGATGGGCTTTGGGGAGTTTACCGGTTTAAACGTGGTTTTGGTGGTGATGTAAAACGTGCCGCACCAGCATACGTTAAGGTCTTTAAACCTCTTCTTTATAAAGTTTATCTTTGGCTTAAAAAGAAACGCGGAGGCGGTGAGCATGCGAGCCTTTAACGGTACGCCGGCTGAGTGGAACCAGCTATTGTTGCAGTTCTCCGATGCGCACATTTTGCAAACGTGGGAGTGGAGCGTTTCCAAAATCCGCAACGGTTGGACACCCAAAGCTTTTGTGTGGCAGAACGACACGCAAGATATTGAAGCCTGCGTGCTGATTTTGCGACGGGAACTTAAGCTTGGTTTTCTGAAGTTGCGTGTTTTGTATAGTCCAAAAGGTCCCACGCTGACCTGGACAGATGACGCTTTGAGAAAACGGGTTTTGAATGATTTGCAAGCTTATGCAAAAGCGCAAAAAGCCATTTTCCTCAAAATAGATCCTGATGTTCTTCTTGGCACTGGTGTGCCTGGAACAGAAGAGGAAACCGTAAATCAGCTTGGGCAGGACATAGAAAAGACGCTTCAAAAACGCGGTTGGCTTTTTTCGCAGGACCAAATTCAATTCCGCAATACGGTTTTGATTGACCTAACACGTGAGGAAGAAGAGATTCTTGCTGCAATGAAGCAAAAAACACGCTACAACATCCGTCTGGCAGCCCGACGAGGTGTGAAAGTGCGCCAGGCTACGTTGGAAGATTTGCCCGTTCTTTACCGTATTTACGCTCAAACTGCTATCCGTGATGATTTTGTCATTCGTGGGCAGGATTATTATCTTGAGTTATGGCAAAGCTTTATGCAAGCCGGCATGTGTCACGCACTGATTGCGGATGTTGAGGATGAGCCGGTTGCGGGGCTTTTCATCATGCATTTCAACCGTATCGCGCGATATATGTATGGCATGTCTACCGAAAAGTTTCGCGAACTGATGCCAAATCACTTGTTGCAATGGGAAGCGATTAAGCTCTCAAAACAGCTTGGCTACGAAAGTTACGACATGTGGGGCGCGCCAGATGTGTTTGATGAAAGCGACAGCATGTGGGGTGTATACCGCTTTAAAGAAGGTTTCAATGGTATAACCGCGCGTCATATCGGTGCCTGGGATTTTCCAGCCCGACCCTGGCTTTATAAACTCTACACCAATCTTTTGCCACGTTTCCTGGATCTTATGCGCCAACGTGGAAAACAGGAAACCAGGAAGACCATCAGCGAATAGCAAAATCCGCGAAGCGCGGGCCTGACAAGAATCATTTCCGAGATGATGATACTCAGGTAGAAATGCTATAATCAAGCCATGCATATCGACATCCGATCGACCATTATAACCATCACTATCATCGCTTTCGTTGCAGGTATTGCGATGGTTAATCGTGGACGCAGAACGATTGCTGAGGGGCAAAAAATGTCGTTTTTTACCAAACGTCGCGCGCAAATCGAGTTAGGCATTCGCTTTATCATTGTTGCGCTTTTGCTTTTTGGTTTTGCTATCCTCAATTTTCGATATGGTGAAGGCATCATGTACACCTATTTTCCGCCAAGTCTGACACCATCCTTAACCCCAACCATCACTTTAACCCCAACTATCACACTAACGCCAACGTTGACACTTACACCAACAATTACCAATACACCCTCGGTCACCAACACACCTTCGGTGCCCGATGTTGTGGCTACCCAATTTGAATCACTTGTTACCCCGGGCGACAATTTCGCCCTGAGCCCAATTGTGTTCGCTGAAGAAGTTGATGAAGGCTTACAGCCTATGAACCCGGCGAAAGAGTTCGAAAACCCTCTGGAAACGATTTACGCTTGTTATAGCTACAATATGATGGATGAGGGTGTGCAATGGACCGAGCTTTGGTACCGTGACGATGAACTTATTCAGTCGCATACCGGACGTTGGCAAGGAGGCAGTGGTGGCTATGGGGTGGCGAGGCTTGAGCTTGAGCCAAGTGAGTGGAAAGCCGGAGAGTACAGACTGCTGTTTTTTGTGGGACACGGTTGGGTGCGGTCGGCAAGTTTCGTGGTTCTGGGCTATCCGCCTACCCGGACGCCTACGAATACACCCACCGAAACGGCCACACCAACCAACACAGCCACTGCCACGCCTACACCCACGCGCACGCCAACACCCTGGCCTACAAATACATCCAGTTTTACACCAAGTGTGCAACCCTAAATAATTAAAGCTTACAGAATCTAACTGTAATAGAAGGTCCCGTTTTCAAACTGCATAAAGCCTTGCAAGTCAAGCGCGACCTGGCTGGCAACCGCCGCGTTGTTGAGTAAAAGCGCGATGTTGCTTTGCATACTGCGACCTTCACTGAGCTGGCTCACTTTATCAAGCAAGAAAGGCGTAACCGCGTTGCCATGCACGCCATCATTATGGGCTTGTTCAAGCGCGGCGTTAATCCAGCTCTCCATTTCTTCACGCGTGATGGCATCTTTTTCTGGTACCGGCACTGTGAGGACAATCCCCTGGCGAAAGCCCAACGCCCAGTGCGCGTAGGCGATGCGGGCGACATCCTGAGGGCTATCGGCGCGTTGATTGAGGCGAATGCCACTTTGGCGTGAATAGAACGCGGGGAGCTCATCTGTTTGATAGCCGATGACCGGAACACCCTGGGTTTCGAGATATTCCATCGTGGCGGGAAGATCAAGGATAGACTTCATGCCGGCGCAAACCACAAGAATGGGCGTTTTGGCGAGTTGGCTGAGGTCGGCTGAAACGTCAAAGGGTGCTTGGCGATGCACTCCACCTATGCCACCCGTTGCGAAGACTCGTAGCCCGGACTTTTGGGCGATGTAAGCCGTGGCGGCAACGGTTGTGCCGCCGGTCAGACCTTGAGCGAGGCTTATCCCAAAGTCGCGTGTGCTGATTTTTCGCGGGTTTGGGTGAATAGCGAGCGCGTCAAGCTCTTCAGCCGAGAGCCCCAGTCGAATACTGCCATCAATAACCGCGATTGTAGCTGGTGTGGCACCGTTTTCTTCAACGGTGGTTTCCATTGCTTTGGCAAGCTTGAGGTTTTCACCTTGTGGTAAACCATGGGTAATGACGGTTGATTCAAGCGCGACAATGGGCAAAGCCAAAGCACGCGCCTGGCGCACGGCAGCGCTTTCGATTATCTTTGTGTTGATTTTGTTTTGGTGTTCAGATGAATGGTTCATGTCTTTATTTTACAATAAATGAGTTGTTTATGTGATGATTAGTTGTAAAAGGATGGTTCAAAAGGTGGAAAAAACATGATTCTTTATTAGTCAGGGTCGAAAATTGTT
>JAAZIH010000047.1 GCA_012800995.1 Chloroflexota bacterium | reverse complement strand
TTGTCTTTAGAAGTAAACCCCCAGTAACAACAAACTTTTTAGTATTGAGAGGATTTTTTTAGAATGTCAGAACGTGAAAAAGGAACCGTTAAGTGGTTCAATGGTGAAAAAGGCTTTGGATTCATTGCCCCCGAAGATGGTTCGAAAGATGTTTTCGTCCATTACAGCTCTATTCAAGTCGATGGATACAGAACCTTGAAAGAAGACCAAAAGGTTGAATTTTTGATTGTGCAAGGCGAAAAAGGCCCACAGGCACAGGACGTGAAGATTATCGGATAATATTCATACGACGACAACAAAGCCGTGGGTTGCCACGGCTTTTTATGTTAAGCATCGCGTAATCTTAATCTCGCTTCAGACTTCTCATGCGATCACGTCGGTTAATGCCCATTTCCCGCCCCAGGCTTAGCTGATAACGTTCATAATCAGACCAATTACCCAGAAATAGTTTTGGCGTATCCTCATGTCCTAACTCTAAAATATGTGTGGCAATACGATCCAAGAACCATCGGTCATGGCTAACCACAAGCGCAGTACCCGCAAAATCTTCAAGAGCTGCTTCAAGTGCCCGCAGTGTATTGACATCCAAATCGTTTGTAGGTTCGTCAAGTAGCAACACGTTAGCTTCCGCGCTTAAAGTTTTCGCCAGGTGAACACGATTGCGTTCTCCACCACTTAGCTCACTGACTAACTTTTGCTGATCAGAGCCAGTAAAGTTGAACGACGCACAATAGGCACGCGCGTTCACTGTTACCTGACCCAACTGTAGAAACTCCGCTCCGCCGGTAATTGCTTCATATACTGTTTCGTCTGGGCTTAATGCTCGCGATTGGTCAGCATAGGCTAATTTAACAGTTTCCCCTATTTGCACATGACCCTTGTCTGCAGTCTCTACCCCTGCGATAATCTTTATTAGCGTTGATTTTCCGGAACCATTTGGTCCTATAACCCCTACAATCGCGCCGGGAGGGATAATGAGATTTGCCTCATCGAATAAAACCCGATCGCCATAGCCTTTGCAAAGCCCATGCGTTTCGATAACAACATCCCCTAAACGCGGTCCAGGTGGAATGTAAATTTCAAGATCTAGACGTTCTTTTTCATATTCCTGTGAAAGCAGTTTTTCATAAGCATTCACGCGTGCCTGGCCTTTGGCATGACGTGCTTTGGGAGACATACGAATCCAATCCAACTCATTTTGAAGCGTACGTTGGCGTTTGCTTTCGGTCTTTTCCTCAATGCGAAGGCGTTCCTGCTTTTGTTCAAGCCAACTGGAATAATTTCCCTTCCATGGTATGCCATGCCCACGGTCCAATTCCAAAATCCAACCAGCCACATTATCCAAAAAGTAACGATCGTGAGTAACAGCAATAACCGTACCTTTGTAGTTATGGAGATGATGCTCGAGCCATGCCACTGATTCAGGATCCAGGTGGTTGGTAGGCTCATCCAGAAGCAATATATCTGGTTCTTGCAACAGCAAACGTGTCAATGCAACCCGACGTCGTTCTCCACCGGAAAGCACTTTTATTGGTGTATCTGCCTCAGGGCAGTTTAAGGCACCCATCGCCATTTTCAAGTTGCTGTCCAGGTTCCAGGCATCATGTTTTTCAAGCTCATCCTGCAATCGCGCTTGTTTGTTAATCAACTTTTCGAAATCAGCGTCTGGGTCTGCGAAAGCTTCATTGACTGCGTCATATTCAGCAAGCAGATCAACAATGGGCTGAACGCCTTCCTTAATAACTTCAATGACTGTTTTTTCATCGTCCAGTTCAGGTTCCTGTTCAAGCAAACCAACCGTATAGCCTTTCGACATGGCAATTTCGCCTAAATAATCCTTATCTTTGCCTGCCATGATACGTAAAAGGGTTGACTTACCAGAGCCATTCAAACCCAATACGCCAATCTTCGCGCCATAATAAAAACCGAGCGAGATATCCCTTAAAACCTGCTTATTAGGTGGGTAGAGCTTACCTACCCGCATCATTGAATAAATTACCTGAGTATCGCTGGACATATCACGCTCCTGTGTTTTTCTTTGATTGTAACAAAAAAGACAAGCTTAGCCTGTCTTTTGTCGGGGCGAGCAGATTTGAACTGCCGACCTCTCGGTCCCGAACCGAGCGCTCTCTCCGGGCTGAGCCACGCCCCGTGAGCCGATATTATAGCACAACTTAGTGCGATTTAAGCCAATCTTTCTAATCGTCAAAAGATACTAAAACTTTCAGAATGCCCGGTTGTTTGGCTATCTCAAATGCTTCCATTCCCTGTGATATCGTAAATTGTGAGCTTATCATGGATTTTGTGTCTATCAAACCCTGTTCAAGCAAGCGGAGTGCCGCGTCCATTGGACCACAACGCGAGCCTATGACATTGATTTCATCAACAACAAGTTTTGAAAGATTTACTTGCACATCACC
>JAAZIH010000252.1 GCA_012800995.1 Chloroflexota bacterium | reverse complement strand
GGACTTGGACTGTAAATTTGGTATAAAGTTCTTGTGGCAAAATCCCATTCCCCATTTCAGCTGGCAAATTGCTGAAAATTTTGACCTAAAAGCCATTGTCCCCATTATGGAAACATTCAGCAAAGATCATGTGCCTTTTTACATTGAAACACAAGGCTTAGCGCATTTTGACGGTGAAGAAATGGTCTTATACGTCAAAATTATGCCCGAAAAACAAGTTATCGAGATGCACAAAAAGTTATGGACTCTCTTGTTAGCCCATAGCAAGATGGTGAGCATGCTTTACAGTCCAAAAAGCGGGATTCCGCACATCACTTTGGCCAGTCTGGGACGAACAGAAGCAAAGATGCGCGAGATAGAACAGTTTTTGGCGACAGATTCGTTTCTATGGCGCATGCGCGTGGATAATATCCTGCTTGTCAGTCAAAGTTCTGAGGATTCCTTTGATGTAAGCCACCGTTTTCAACTTGGTGAGGGTTTGATTGTACAAGACGTCCCATGATAATAATGAAAACGTGATCTGCCGCAGTGGTTTTATATTAGCCATCCATCACGCGCCAGTTATAAGAACTTGAATGCCCAGGTAAAGCCCACCACACAGAAACATGACCAGGACAGGATTCCATTTCAACTTGCGCATAGCGAAAAAAGCACTCCCAAAAAGCACCAATCCAAGCCAGTTAAGGTTCTCAAAACTCTGTGTGTTTTGTTCATAAAGGAGATGCAAGAGAATGGACAGTCCCGCGGAGGCGATGAGCGCAATCACCACCGGCCGAAGACTGCTCAGGATGCTGTTCATTAAGTCCAGGGTTTTGTAGCGATAATAGAGATAAGCCAGCAATGAAACGATAATCAGCGCGGGGAAGATGCTACCCAGGGTAGCGATAATCGCGCCGGGGATACCAGCAATGCGGTTGCCCACGAAAGTGGCGCCGTTCACGACGATCGGTCCGGGAGTCATCTCGGCGATGGTCACCAAATGGCTGAACTCCTCCAGGCTAAGCCAGCCATGTTTTGCGACGATTTCGCTTTGGATGATGGGCATGGCGGCATATCCGCCACCAATGCTAAAAAGGCCAACAATTAAGAAACTGAAAAAGAGTTGCAGGTAAATCATAGGAGCAGAACCCGCTTTCTATCCCAAAAATTGAGGATAATGCCAATCAACGCTGCGGCTAAGATAATGAAAACCACGTTGACCTTAAAAAGGAAGGTCGCGATGAATGCGGCAGCTAACATTAAAACATGGATTGGGCGCTGGCGTTTGGAGAGATTGATCGTCAGGTCAAAGACCACGTCCAAAATCAAGGCGGCTACACCAGCCTGCATGCCTTTAAGCATCAAGTTGACGTACTTATTCGTGGCAAATGCCTCGTAGAAAAATGAAATGCCGGTCAGGATAATCATCGGTGGCAGGATGGTGCCCAAAACCGATACAGCCATCCCCGGAAAACCTGCTACACGCTGACCGACGAGAATAGACGCATTCACCGCGATAGCGCCTGGCGAACTTTGCGCAATGGCGATAAGGTCAAGCATTTCATCTTCATCGATCCAGCCCAATTTTTCAACAAATGCCTTGCGCATAAAGTTGACAATAACAAAACCGCCACCAAAGGTGAAGGTGCTGATATAGAGCATATTAATAAAAAGAGTCCATAGTTTAGAGCGCTGAGATTTGGTTTTCATGATTTATTAAGTTTATCTTAATATCCCGCAAGATTCTTGTACAAAGGTATTAAACTGTTGGAATATGACATAATCCGTATGTTATATTTTCGCCAGAATGATGAAACATGGTTTGATTTCTCAACTGTCACCGCCTTATTACGATGCGGCGCTTGGAATTTGTCCAGAACTGGACCAGCATT
>JAAZIH010000251.1 GCA_012800995.1 Chloroflexota bacterium | reverse complement strand
TGACCGAATCGGCTTTGTTGAGTGTGCTGGGTGGCATCTTGGGTATCGTCGTTGGCTGGGTTTTGGGCCTGGTTGTGAGTCGAATCGCTTCCAGTTATGGTACGCCGCTGGTAGCGGTTGTGGGTATCGATGCGATTTTGCTGGCAACGCTCTTTTCGCTGGCGGTTGGCTTGTTCTTTGGCATTTATCCCGCCATCCGCGCGGCTAATCTGGAGCCTGTTGAGGCTCTAAGGTATGAGTAAATTGGTAAGCTGAGTTCGGAATCTAAGAGTAAAATCCAAAAAGTGCGTCAGTGGTTCTTTCCTGTATCAATAATATAGACGAAAAAGAGAGCCCGTACAGGCTCTCTGTGATTTTTTGCTCTCGAGACGAGGCTCGATTTTCGAAAAGTTGATTTTAGTACATTCCACCTGGAGGCATGGCGGGGGCAGGGGCTTCAGGTTCGGGGATGTCGGTAATCAGGGCTTCGGTGGTCAGAATCATCGCGGCGATGGAAGCGGCGTTTTCAAGCGCGCCACGGGTAACCTTGGCGGGGTCGGTGACACCGAGTTTGAGCATGTCGCCATAAGATTCGGTGAGCACGTTGTAGCCGAGGTGCTTGTTGCCTTCTTCTTCTTGTTTCTGGCGTACGTTGGCGAGCACAACTGAACCGTCCTGGCCGGCGTTTTCGATGATGCGGCGCATGGGCATGGTCAGCGCATGGCGCACGATGTTGACACCGATTTGTTCGTCGTCCTGTTCCATCTTGAAGTTCTCGAGCGCGGCAATCGCGTTGACGAGTGCTACACCGCCACCAGGCACGATGCCTTCTTCAACAGCGGCGCGGGTCGCGCTGAGGGCGTCTTCAACACGGTGTTTCTTTTCTTTGAGTTCGGTTTCGGTAGCAGCACCAACACGGATGATTGCCACGCCACCGCTCAATTTAGCCAGGCGTTCCTGCAGTTTTTCGCGATCGTAATCGCTGGTGGTGTTTTCGATTTCCGCGCGAATTTGCTCGATGCGTCCCTTAATCGCGCCGGTATCACCTTTGCCGTCCACGATGGTGGTGTTGTCTTTGTCAACGGTGACTTTTTCGGCGCGTCCAAGATCTTCGATCGTTGCGGTTTCAAGTTTGCGGCCGGTTTCTTCAGAGATGACGGTCGCGTTGGTGAGGATGGCGATGTCTTGCAGCATGGCCTTGCGGCGATCACCAAAACCAGGGGCTTTCACTGCCACAACGTTGAGCATGCCACGGATTTTGTTGAGAACCAGGGTAGCCAAAGCTTCGCCATCGATGTCTTCAGCAATAATCAAAAGTTCGCGTTTGCCAATCTGCACCATTTTTTCGAGCAGGGGCACGATGTCGGTGGCAGCGGAAATCTTCTTGTCGTAAATTAAGATATAAGGGTCTTCGATGTCAGCAAGCATATGCTCGGGATCGGTGACGAAGTAGGGGCTAATGTAGCCACGGTCGAATTGCATACCGTCAACATATTCGGTCTCAAATTCGAGTCCCTTGGATTCTTCAACGGTAATCACGCCATCTTTGCCAACTTTGTCCATAACATCAGCGATGAGGTCGCCAATTTGAGTGTCCTGGGCTGAAACAGTTGCCACAGCGCCAATTTCTTCTTTGGTTGTGATGGCAATCGCCTGTTTGTGGATGGCTTCAGAGACGATCCTGGTGGCAGATTCAATGCCACGCTTGAGCAGCATGGGGTTTGCACCTGCAGCAAGATTCTTGAGACCCTCGGTCACGATGGAGTGTGCCAAAACGGTTGAGGTGGTGGTGCCATCGCCAGCGATGTCGTTGGTCTTGGTGGCTGCTTCTTTAAGCAGTTGGGCACCCATGTTCTCAAAGGGGTTTTCAAGTTCAATTTCTTTGGCAACGGTGACACCATCGTGGGTGATGGTGGGCGAGCCATATTTGCGATCCAATGCCACGTTGCGACCCTTGGGGCCCAAAGTTGTGGCAACAGCGTTTGCAACAGCATCAACGCCACTCTTGAGATAGCGTCGTGCTTCTTCTCCAAAAACTAATTGTTTAGCCATATATTGTTCTCCTTGTGTGTGATTGTCTTATTAAAGAATAGCGAGCACGTCGCTCTCGCGCAGAATGAGCAATTTTTTACCGTCGTACTTGATTTCAGTTCCAGAATATTTGGCATAAAGTACAACTTCTCCAACCTTTACATCCATCGGGATGCGTTCGCCAGCATCGTTGCGTTCGCCGGGGCCAATTGCCAAAACGGTACCTTTTTGGGGTTTTTCTTTAGCAGTTTCGGGAAGCACGATACCACCAGCGGTGATGTCTTCTTGTTCGATTGGTTCAATAACCAGTCGGCTACCTAATGGTCGCATGTTAATTGTCATCGAGATCCTCCAATAATAAAGTTTCAGTTTCAAATTTTAGCACTCTCAACTTGAGAGTGCTAATACATGATAAGCTTTCCGAGCGTGTAAGTCAAGCAATTATAAACATTTCTTATAGAACGTTTACGTGCTTAGGGCGTTGGGGTATGAGTGGGGATGACGAAGGGCGTTTCGGTGGGCTGAGGTGTGGGCGTGCTGATGAGATCGCGTGTAGGGACTGGCGTGCTAAAGACCTGTCCGGGTGTGATGCCACAGATGTTTTCACTGGCACTCACGATGCCAAGCACAGTGCGGGTGAACTCGTTGGACGTATCATAGTAACGCTCGCGAATTTCTTTAAACACTTCCGAAGCAAGCGCGCAGCGGTCATCTTGTCCGCGCCTGTGTAAGCCGGCTAAAACCGAGCCATAGATGTAATAATAGACTACCGTTGAGTCGGAAAGCGGTAGTTTGTTGGTGGTGATATTGCTTTCGCAGGGGTCTTCTTCGCGTGCCAGGCAACTTTCCTCGGCATTACACCCCGTAACAGCGCATTTCAACACCATTTCAGCGCCTTCATAGTTCCTGGCGCGATAGTAGATGACACCCACCTGTCCATAGGTGCTGGGGTTGTAAGGGTTGATGGCAAGCGCGCGATAGGCGTTGCGCGAGGCGATCATGGCTTCACCCATGCGAATGTAGGTGTTGGCGATGGCCATGTAAGGGATGGGGTCTTCAATGCCAAGCTGCGAATTGAGATTGGCGGCTTTGGCGAAGTATTCCAGGGCGGTTTCGAAGTTGACGTCGCCACCCAAGTGACGGTAAAGCGTGCCCACGCGGATATATAAAAAAGTGAGATTAGGGGTGACATCAATCGCTTTTTGGTACCAATCGATTGCTAAGTTGTACTCCTGCAAAACTTCATAAACAAAAGCCTGCACACGTCGCACATCCATCAGATGCTCGCCGTTTTCGCGCGCCTGAGCGATGTAGTCCTGCGCCTGACCCCATTTGAACTGGTCGATAAGTACTTCGGCATAGTAGGCTTTGGCAAGGGCGTTTCTGTTGTCTAACTGGATGGCAGCCAGGGCATCCGCTTCAGCGGCGTTACGCAAATCTTTGGTACGGTCACCCGCCAGGGCTGGGTTAGCTGACCAGTTGAGCACAAGAGAACGAACCGCGAGTGCGTCAGCGTTATAGGGTGCCATTGCACGGGCTTCATCAACAACTGCCAGGGCGTCTGCCAGGCGGTCACGTCGTTCCTGGTCGGTGGTAAGCGAGGCGGAAGAATAAACCTGAATACGCGCTAATTTTACGCGCAGGTCAATGTTTTCTGGCTCAAGCAAAATTGCTTTATTATAAGACTCAATGGCGGCATCAAGGTTCCCAGCCAGAAAGTGTGTATCACCCTCGACCAAAAAGGAATTGACCGTGCGGGTAGGTGTGGGTGTGGGAACAAAAGGGGGCCAAATCTTACCGCTGGCATAATCGCGCATGACCGCCACCACGATAACGATACACAGCAAAATAAGCATGATTAAGTATGGGTTGGAGGCAGGTTTGGGCTTATGAAAAAGATTCTTGCGTTCGTGGATGTACATAGCAACTCAGCTTTAGGGTTGCTCTCCCTCTGGTGTGGCGGTGGGGCCAGTGACTACAGTTGGCGTTGGGGCGGTTGTTGGCGTGGGTGGGTTGAGCAGGTTTTCTTCACAGGTTTTAATGATAATGGCCGCGTTTTCCTGACCAACCGCGCTATCGGGCACGGTTTGGCGTATGCCTTCAGCGATGCTGACGGCTTCGTTGCATTCGTTAATTTTCGCCAATGCCAAACCATATCGACTGTAAATTTCAACCACGCCCAGCTCGTAAGAAAGCGGGATGCCTTCCACGGCTAAACCCTCTTCAGATAGACCGCCACGCACAGCGATGCGGAGATATTCAATAGCGGCGTTAAATTGTGATTTTCGATAATAGAGCGTGCCCAGGTTCGCGTAGAGGTTGGCTTGGGTGGGGCCATCGCGCAGGGCAACTTCACCGTATTGGATGGCTTTGTCGAATTCACCCAGGCGACTGTAAACCTGTGAGATGGCAAGGTTCGGCGCGGGGCTGCTGGGGTTGAGCGAGTAAGCTTTGGTGAATTCAAAAACAGCCTGGTCGAGCTGGTCGATGTAGGTGAGGTTGCGGCCCAATGCCATGTGCAAACGATCTACGTTGGGATTGATTTGATTGGCGGTCTTCAGCGATTCCACTGCTTCGGCAAAGTTAGCGGTGACTTCAAGCACGTAACCGCGCGCCCAGTGGGCTTCCATGAGATTGGGCTCCAGCGCCAAAGCGGTACGGCTTTCTTCAATGGCGCGGTCCATGGTGTCAAGCTCGTCCATACGTGCTTCCACGCGCAGAGCTAAGATGTAAGCATAAATGGCGTGTGCCAGTCCACTGTTTTGGTCCAGCTCCACCGCCTTGCGCACGTCAACTTCACCAGCAAGATACTCGCGTTGGAAAGCCTTTGCCCAGCCTAAGAGCGCGTAGGCGTCTGAGTTGCCGCTGTCCAGGAGTATCGCGTTTTGGGCGTTCACCTGGGCTTGCTCAAGCTGACTGGTGAAAATCTGCAGGCGGGCGATTTTGAGATAGTTATCAATGTTTTGTGGGTTGGCATTAATCGCCTGCTGATAGACTTCCACAGCTTGAATGTATTTACCTTCTTCAGCAAGCGTGTCCGCTTCGGTGATGTAGGATTCCGGGTCGCGGGTGGGTGTGGGCGTAGGCACAAAGGGTGGGTTAATCATCGGTACCACAACGATATTCAGGTAGATCAAGCCGGCAATACCCAACAACAAAAACAATATAAGCCAGGGGTTACCCCGCTTGCGCCGCGATTGTATTGAAAACTTACTTCCTTTAAGATACATTGCCCTAATTATCCTCAAATATGATGGATGAGTCAAACCTGGGCGAATGAGTTTGGATCACAAATCACTAAAGTCTGATTCAAACATACCTGCATTGGAAAAATAAAAAACACGACCAATGTGGCCGTGTTTTGTGTGTTATTATATTGTGCGTTTCTAACCTAAGGCGCCAGCGTTTGCCCAGCCATGTTCTGAAGTCACCAAATGGCGTTGTAAATAGGCTTTGGTAATCTCAGGGAAGAGAGCGTAACTGATGACTGATTCATCAGACGGGCGCAGATGTTCAATCTCTTTGCGCGCTGAGGGTAAGCGCGGCTCGAGTAAATCTGCTGGGCGCACGGTAACAGGCTTTTTACCTTGTAAAATTTTCGCAGCAAATTCCGGGTCAATTGGCGCGGCAGGACGTCCGTAATAACCACGCACGTAGTCCTGCATTTCATTTGGAATAATCGTGTTGCGGCTGCCAGAAAGTACGTTGACCACCGCTTGCGCGCCAACAATTTGAGACATGGGCGTTACCAAAGGTGGGTAGCCGACTTCGGAGCGCACGTGCTCAACTTCTGCCAGAACCTCATCCAGACGACTTTCCGCGCCAACTTCTTTGAGTTGGGCAATCAGGTTTGAGAGCATGCCGCCCGGCACTTGATATTCCAAAATCAAAGGATTGACCTGGTAAACCTTGTCGTCAAAAATCTTGGCTTCCTGGAAGGTCTTACGAATGCCTTTGAAGTAGGAGGCAATTTCAACCAATTTTTCACTGTTTAGCCCGGTCTTGAACTCCATTTCCGAAAGCACAATGTGCATGGTTTCGGTTGGGGGTTGGCTGGTGCCATCTGAGAGAGGTGAAATAGCGGTGTCAATCATGTCCGCGCCGATTTGTACCGCGTCGAGGTAGGTCATGGCACCCGTGCCACTGGTGGAGTGGGTGTGCATGTTGAGGGGCAGGTTGCTCTTTGCTTTAATGGCAACCACCAAATCAGCAGCGATTTTTGGCGTGAGGATGCCAGCCATATCTTTGATGCAGATCGAATCCGCGCCCATTGACTCTAAGTCAACGGCTAATTTCGCGAAGTATTCTGTGGTATGGAAGGGGCTGATGGTGTAGCAAATCGCGCCCTGGGCATGCCCGCCGTATTTTTTGACGGCTTTGAACGAGGTTTCAAGGTTGCGCAGGTCATTGAGCGCGTCGAAGAGGCGGAAAATGTCCATGCCGTTGTCAACGGCACGTCCAACAAAAGCTTCAACAACGTCATCAGAATAATGGCTGTAACCAAGGATATTTTGCCCGCGCATGAGCATCTGTAGCTTGGTGTTTTTGACGTATTTGCGGATAGTGCGCAGGCGGTCCCAGGGGTTTTCGTCAAGATGACGCAGGCAGACATCGAAGGTCGCGCCTCCCCAGGCTTCAAGGGCGTAGTAGCCGGCTTGGTCCATCGTTTCGAGGATGGGTAACATTTGGTCGGTAGTCATGCGTGTAGCAAATTGACTTTGATGTGC